>NZ_LUPI01000001.1:0-113720 GCF_001627265.1 Nocardioides sp. REDSEA-S30_B4
CGCGGCGACGGGCCTGCTCGCTGGCGGCCTCCTGTGCCTCCTGGGCGACGGTCTCGGCGGCCTCGCGGGCGGCGTACGCCTCGTTCAGCGTCGCCTCGGCAGCCTCCCGCGCGCTGACGGCCTCGGCCAGGGCGGCCTCCGCGTCGGCACGCGCCTGGAGCGCCTCCTCGAGCCGGGCCTGCGCCTCGGCCAGGCGGGTGTCGGACTCGCTGCGCCCGCGCAGCGCGGTGGCCGCGGTCTCCTCGGCGATCATCCGCTCGGCGGCCTGCTCGGTGGCGGCCTTCTCGGCCGCGGCGCGCAGGGTGGCGAAGCGCTCGGCCGCTGCGGTCTGCTCCGCGATCCGGGCCTCGAGCTCCTCGAGGGAGGGGCCGGTGTCCTTGCGGCGCAGCCAGCGTCGGCCGGGGTCCCCGCCGGTGGGGGACCCGGCCGAGGAGTCAGGGGGGAGGCCGGGGGAGCTCATCGTGGCGGCAGCCTACCGAGAAGACGCCTCCTCACCGGGGAGGTGCGGCCGCGCTCACAGCACCTAGTAGACCAGCGCCTGCACGCCCTCGGTGAGCGCCTCCTCGACGAACGACGCCGCACCGGCGATCTGCACCCCGTCGCGCACGTCGTCGACGGTGATCCCGCGCCGCTCCGCGCACTGGCTGCACAGCGTCACCTCGCCCATGTCGAGGATGATCGCGAGCAGGTCCTCGACCGGCCGCGCGTGCTCGAGCCCGAGGTCGGGCCCCTTGCCGGGCACGGCCCACCAGGCGGCCTCGCCGGTCAGCCACAGCGAGACCCCCGCGCCGGCCGCGCAGGCCGCCGCGGCGACGGTGAAGGCCTGGTTGGCCCGCTCGGGCGCCTCCGCGGCGCAGGTCACCTTCAGCAGCAGCCGAGACGTCATGGGCTCCAGCCTAGGAGCAGGTGGTCGTTACGCTGGCGTGGTGGCGTTCGAGCTTCCTCCCAACCTGCACCCGAACTGTGGACCCGTCGCCTGGCTGCTCGGCAGCTGGATCGGCAACGGCCACGGTGACTACCCGACGATCGAGCCGTTCCAGTACGGCCAGGAGGTGGTCTTCCAGCAGGACGGCCGTCCCTTCCTGCACTACTTCGCGCGCTCGTGGGTGATCGACGAGAACGGCGAGAAGGTCCGTGACGCCGCCCAGGAGACCGGCTACCTGCGCTGCCCGGAGCCGGGCAAGGTCGAGCTGGTGCTCGCGCACAACATCGGCTTCTCCGAGATCTGGTACGGCGAGGCCGCCGACGGCAAGCTCGAGCTGCGCACCGCGGGCGTCGGCTACACCGAGACCGCCAAGGAGGTCACCGCCGGCCACCGTCTCTACGGCAACGTCGAGGGTGACCTGCTCTACGCCTACGACATGGCCGCGGTCGGCCAGGAGCTGCAGCCCCACCTGTGGGCGCGGCTGAAGAGGGCCTGACATGACCGACCCCGCCACGAGCCCCAGCAAGGCACCCAGCCCCCTGCTCTCGCTGCCCGGCGCGGTCGCCGGCGACGGCGTCGACGCCCCGGTCGCCGCGCACTACGGCTCGTTCAACGCCGAGCAGCGCACCCTGGAGTCCGGCGAGGGCTTCGTCGACCTCTCGCACCGCGACGTGATCCGCATCAGCGGCCCCGAGCGGCTGACCTGGCTGCACTCGCTGACCACCCAGCACTTCCTGCAGCTGGCCCCCAAGGAGTGGACGACCGCGCTGATCCTGAGCCCGCAGGGGCACGTGGAGCACGCGTTCACCGGGTACGACGACGGCGAGTCGTTCTGGGCGCACACCGAGCCCGGTGCTGCCGGCCCGCTGCTCGACTGGCTCGGCCGGATGGTCTTCATGACCCGCGTGGAGCTCGCCGACGTCACCGACGACTGGGCCGTGGCCTGGCGCTCGCGCGCCGACGCTCCGACGTACGACCTGGTCCCGCGCAGCGAGCTCGCGGCCTACGCCGAGGCCGCCGGGCCCGCGTGCGGCCTGTGGGCCTTCGAGGCGCTGCGGATCGCGCGCGGCGAGCCGCGCCACCTGGTCGACACCGATGCCCGCACGATCCCCAACGAGGTCGGCTGGGTCGGCCCGGCTGTGCACCTGGACAAGGGCTGCTACCGCGGCCAGGAGACCGTCGCCCGCGTGCACACCCTGGGTCGCCCGCCGCGGCGGCTGACGCTGCTGCACCTCGACGGCACCGAGAACCGTCTGCCTGCCCCCGGCACCGAGCTGCTCATGGGCTCGGGCGAGGCCACCAAGACGGTCGGCTTCGTCGGGTCCTCGGCGCGCCACCACGAGCTGGGCCCGATCGCGCTGGCGCTGGTCAAGCGCAACGTGCCGCTCGAGGTGACCCTCGAGGTCGACGGGATGCCGGCGGCCCAGGAGGTCGTCGTGGACCCCGAGGTGGGCCTGCACGTCCGCCCGAAGCTGCGCTGACGCGCAGTCGCGACTCCGGAGCGCCCACCGGGTAGGACAGGCCCGGAAAGCACGAGACTCCCGGAGTGGGAGTCTCAGGACCACCCCGGGAGTCGTTCGCGGCGGGCCCAGGAGGGCCCGGTCGGAGGACGCGTCGTCCTCAGTGGAACGACGCGACGTGGGGACAGGCGTGGCCGTACTTCATGCGGCATCGGATGCGCCGCCGGAGTTTCTTGAGCACTGGTTCTCCACCGGGAGGGCAGGGACAGAGGGGTGTGGGATCGGACGGCGCTGTTCGATCCCGAGGGGAGGGCGGGGAACTGCCGTTCGTCGAGAACTTTACTTAGCGGTAGCCCCGAAAGCACTATTGGTTCGTAGTGACGGATGGGTGATCTAGACCACGTACCCCTGGGGGTGTCTGACCTGGGGAGATGAGTGGGTCGGCGGCCAGATCCCCAGCCGGGGACGACCCTCGTCCGCTCAGCGGCGATACATCACGTGGGTGTCGCTCTGGGCGTGCGTGAAGCCCAGCTTGTCGCGGTAAATTCTGATCGCCGGGGCGTTGTCGGACTCGACGTAGAGCAGCACCTCGCGCACCCCGCGATCGTGCAGGTGGTGCAGCCCGGCGAGGGTGAGCAGCCGGCCCAATCCGAGCCCCTGGGAGGCGGGGGAGACGCCGACGACGTACACCTCGCCGTGGTCGCGGTCGTGGACCTTCGTCCAGTGGAAGCCGAGCATCGCCCCCTCTGTGCCGCCGTCGTCCCCCGAGGAGGTGTCGACGGCGATGAGCAGCCCGGCCGGGTCGAACCACGGCTCCGCGCACCGCTCGGCGAACCCCTCGGCGTCCATCGCCCCCTGCTCGGGGTGCGAGGCGAAGGAGGCGGCGTTGAGGGCCAGCAGGGCGTCGGTGTCGCCGGGCTCGAACCCCCGGATCCGTACGCCGTCGGGCAGCTCGACCGGCGGCAGCGGCTGGTCGGCGGGCCGGCGCATCACCCACAGCTCGCGCACGACCTCGAAGTCGTGCCGCGCGGCCAGCCGCCGGGCGGCCGGGTGGTCGGCGTGCGACCAGGCCTCGAGCGAGCGGCGGGGCCAGACGTCGGTGAGCAGCGCCTCCAGCAGCTCGCCGCCGACGCCGGAGTCGCGCTGATCGGGGTCGACGCAGAGGTGGATCTGGTCCTCGATGAGCAGCCCGAAGCCCTCGGCTCGCACCCAGCCGCGGACGTCGTCGGGACGCATCCGGATCTCGAGCAGGGTGGCCTCGTCGAGCGGGCCGGTGCCGTCCGCGGCCTCCGCGCGGGCGGCGACGTGCAGGACCTGACGGGTCTCCTCGGGGGTCACCACTCCACGTTACGTGGGGGGCGGGGCGGGGAGGTGCCAGGTCACCCGAAGGGAGTGGTTGGGCCGGCGCTCACCGGGCACCGTCGTCGGCATGGAGCACAGACGAGAGAGCTCGGAGAGCGACCCCATGGGGCTGTCCACGCCGGAGCTGATGGACCGGCTGTCCCACCAGGTGTCGGAGCTGGTGAGCGCGGAGCTGAGGCTCGCGCGCGCCGAGGTGAAGGACAGCGCCCGGCACGCCGGACTGGGTCTCGGCCTGTTCGGGACCGCCGGCGTGCTGAGCCTGTACGCCGTCGGCGTCCTGGTCGCGGCGGCCATCCTCGGGCTCGCCGTGGTGTGGCCCGCGTGGCTGGCCGCCCTGGTCGTGGGCGGCGCCCTCCTCGTCGCCGTCGGCGTCGCCGCCCTGACGGGGAGGAGCCAGGTGCAGCAGGCGCCGCCGCCGCTGCAGGAGTCCGCGCAGAGCGTCCAGCAGGACCTCGAGGCCGTGAAGGGAGCACGCCGTGGCTGAGCAGCACGACGACACCGCCGGGGAGCGGGAGGACCCGGCGCGGGTCCAGGAGGAGATCGAGCAGACGCGCGCCGACCTCGCGGAGACCGTGGGTGCGCTGGGGGAGCGGCTGGACGTCCGCAGCCGGGCCCGGCGTCGCATCGGCGAGCTGCGCGAGCAGCACGGCACCGAGATCGCCGTCGGCGCGGGCGTCGTGGCGGCGGGGCTCGTGGCGCTGGCGGTGTGGAGGAGGCGTCGATGAGCGCACCGGCCCCCGACGCCGAGGTGAAGCCCGACTCCCCGGACGACCTGACCGCTCGGTCGTGGAAGTACGTCCTGCGCAAGACCGCCCGGGAGTTCGGCAAGGACCAGTGCACCGACAACGCCGCCGCGCTCACCTACTACGCGGTGCTGGCGCTCTTCCCCGGCCTCATCGCGCTGCTCAGCCTCGTCGGTCTGGTGGGGCAGGGCGACCAGGCGGCGCGCACCGTGCTCGAGGTGCTGCGTGACACCGGTGTGGGGTCGGTGGCCGACACCCTCGAGCCGACACTGCTGGAGCTGAGCAGTGGACCGGGAGCCGGGCTCGCCCTGGCGACCGGGCTCGCGGCCGCGCTGTGGTCGGCCTCGGGGTACGTCGGCTCCTTCGGCCGCGCGATGAACCGCATCCACGAGGTCACCGAGGGGCGCCCGTTCTGGAAGCTGCGCCCGTGGATGCTCGTGGTCACTCTGGTCGAGGTGGTCCTGGCCGCGGCGGTGCTCACGGCGCTGGTCGTGACCGGTCCGGCCGCCGAGGCCGTCGGTGCCCAGCTGGGGCTGGAGGACTCCACGGTCCTGGTCTGGAGCATCGCGAAGTGGCCGGTGCTGCTGGGTGCCGTGGTGCTGATGGTCGCGATCCTCTACTACGCCACCCCCAACGTGCAGCAGCCGAAGTTCCGCTGGATCTCGGTGGGCGCAGCGATGGCGATCGTGGTGTGGGTGGCGGCGTCGGCCGCGTTCGGCTTCTACGTCGGCAACTTCTCCAGCTACGACCAGACCTACGGCTCGCTGGCCGGCGTGGTCGTGTTCCTGCTCTGGCTGTGGCTGACCAACCTGGCGCTGCTGTTCGGCGCCGAGCTCGACTCCGAACTCGAGCGGGGGCGCGAGCTCCAGGCGGGCCTGTCGGCCGAGGAGGAGCTGCAGCTGCCGCCGCGCGACACGACGGGGATCGAGAAGGCCGAGGCCAAGCACCGCGAGGACGTACGCCGCGGTCGCGCCCTGCGCGAGTCCCGTGGTCGTGACGACGACGAGGAGGGCGACTCGTCGGAGCCCGACGAGCGCCCCGCACGACGAGAGACCCAGGGGGTCACCAGATGAGCAAGCACGAGGAGCCCACCAGCAGGTCGGCCCGCATCCTGTACCGCCCGGTCGGCCTGGTCGGCTCGATCGTGGCCGGCGTCCTCGCCGGCCAGGTCTTCCAACAGGTGTGGACGCGGGTCAGCAGGCATCCCGACGCCGATGCGCCCAAGGCGCTGGAGTCGGAGTACTCCTGGCGCGAGGTGGCGGCGGCCGCCGCCGTCCACGGGGCGATCTTCGCGGTGGTGAAGGCGATGGTCGACCGCGGGGGTGCGCGCGCCTTCCAGCGCGCGACCGGGGAGTGGCCCGGCGACTGAGCCCGGCGACTGAGCCCGGCGACTGGGGCCCGGCGACTGGGCCCGGCGGCGTCAGGCGGACGCGCTGGCCCGGTCGACCGAGGCCTCAGCGGCGCGTGCGTCGGCCTCGGCCTGCTTGGACTCCTTGGTGGGGAGCACGAAGCGGTAGCCGACGTTGCGGACGGTGCCGATGAGGGTCTCGTTCTCGGGGCCGAGCTTGGCGCGGAGGCGACGTACGTGGACGTCGACGGTGCGGGTGCCGCCGAAGTAGTCGTAGCCCCACACCTCCTGCAGCAGCTGCTGGCGGCTGAAGACGCGGCCGGGGTGCTGGGCCAGGAACTTCAGGAGCTCGAACTCCTTGAACGTCAGGTCCAGCGGGCGCTTGCCGACCTTGGCGGTGTACGTCGCGTCGTCGACGACGACCTCGCCGGAGCGGATGACATGGGCGTCGGGGTCGGCGGCGTCGCGGGCTGCGCTGAGGCGGCCGATGGCGAGCTTGATGCGGGCCTCGAGCTCGGCGGGGCCGCAGGTGTGCAGCACGACGTCGTCCATGCCCCAGTCGTGGGAGACGACGGCGAGGCCGCCCTCGGTGGTGACGAGGATGACGGGGACCTCGGTGCCGGTGGTGCGGATCAGTCGGCAGAGGTCACGGGCGTGGGCGAGGTCCTGGCGACCGTCGACGAGGAGGAGGTCGGCCTCGGGCGCCTCGAGGAGGGCGCTTCCCTCGGCGGGCAGGATCTTGACGTGGTGGCCGAGCAGCGCGAGACCGGGCAGGACCTCGGCGGACGGCTGGAGCGCGCTGGTCAGCAGCAGAAGGGTGCTCATACTGGTCTCCTCCCATGGGTGTGGGTGGGGACCGAAACGCAACGTTGGGCTCCGGCCGTTGATAGTTCATGCACCTTACAGAAATCCGAGCGTCATATTGGAAGGTTCCAAGGGTGAATGAGACGCAGATCATCGAGATTCGCTACTGGGCGGGCGCCAAGCACGCAGCCGGCACGGATCGTGACCTGGTCGAGACTCCGGCGCCGTTGACGCTGGCGGAGATCCGCGAGAGAGCGGTGGACCTGCACCCCGGCACGCGTCTGGGGGAGGTCCTGGCGGCGTGCTCGGCGTTGATCGGCGAGCAGCCGGTGGGCAAGGCCGATCCGGCCTCGGTGCTGGTCAGACCCGGGGAGACCGTGGAGTTCCTGCCGCCGTTCGCGGGGGGCTGAGTCGCTCGCGGGAGGAGCTCCCGCTGTCGAAGGCCCGCCCGCAGGCGACGGCGAGAGGAAGAGGCAGGAGCAACCACGCCAGCACGGCCAGCGTCACCACGAGGGTTGTCTCCATCAGGGCCTCCACGATCTCTCCCGAGTCCGATTACCCCACGTTCGATCCTGCCAATCGGCCCGGATGGGTCGCTCTCGAGGTGGTCTGGACCAGTGGCCGCCCGGCGCAGACGTGACGAAGGGCCCGGGAGCACTTGCTCCCGGGCCCTTCGTCGCGCTGGTTCGCGCTGCGCGGCGCTGTGTTGGTGCTGTGGTGATCAGGACTCGATCGCGGCGGTCTCCTTCTCCGGCGTCACGCCGGAGATCTCGATCTTGCGCGGCTTGGCCTTCTCGGCGACCGGCACGACCAGGCGCAGCACGCCGGCGTCGTACGACGCCTCGATCCGGTCGAGGTCGAGGTTGTCGCCGAGGACGAGCTGGCGGCTGAACTGGCCCGTCGGGCGCTCGGAGGCCAGACGCTCCCAGTCGCCGTTGCGGGCGACGCGCTCGGCGCGGACGGTCAGGACGTTGCGCTCGACGTCGAGGTCGATGGACTCGGGGGAGACGCCGGGCAGGTCGAACTCGATGACGAACCGCTCGCCCTCGCGCCACGCGTCCATCGGCATGACGGCCGGGCGGTTGGTGGTCCCCAGCAGCTGCTGGGTCAGGCGGTCGAAGTCACGGAAGGGGTCAGCGGTACGGAGCAGCATGGGGATTCCTCCTCTGTCTGGATCTCGGGTGCGGGATGGGCACTCGGTGGGTCTTCGCGATCTCGGTGGCGGCCGACATGGTGCGGATGGAGGTGCAGAACCTGCGGGTGTACGAGCGGCGCGGACTGCTCACCCCCGACCGCACGTCCGGCGGGACGCGGCTCTACTCCCAGGCCGACATCGAGGTCCTCCACCGCATCCGCGAGCTGCTCGCCGAGGGGCTCAACATCGCCGGCATCGCCCGGGTCCTGGAGCTGGAGGCCGAGGTCGAGCGGCTGCGCGGCGAGCTGGCCCGCTCCGACGACGCCCGCACGGGGAATGCGCGCCCGGATCAGTAGGTTGATCCCTCTATGGGCACCGGTCTGACCATCGTCGTGATCGCCGTCGTGCTGGCCCTCGGCTTCGGCCTCTACCGCGCCCGCACGGACGGCCGCTTCAAGAGCGCCTCTGCGCCGCGCCCCCAGGTGGTCGAGCAGACCGGTGACGGCTCCGCCGAGGTGGTCGAGCAGCGAGGAGCGCCAGCGACGAGCGGGCGTCGAGACCACTCGCGAGACCACTCCACCGCAGCACCCACCGGCGCCGCCTGGACCGCCGTCCTGGAGGCCCTGCCGGAGGCCCAGCTGGGCGAGCGGGCGACGCTGCTGCAGTTCTCCTCGGCGTTCTGCGCGCCGTGCCGTGCGACCCGCACGATCCTCAGTGACGTCGCCGGCGTGGTGCCAGGCGTGGTCCACCTCGAGGTGGATGCCGAGCACCACCTGGAGCTGGTCCGTGCGCTGGACGTGCTGCGCACGCCGACCACGTTGATCCTCGACGCCTCGGGCAGCGAGGCGACGCGCGCCAGCGGCGCCCCGCGCAAGGAGGCGGTCCTCTCCGCGCTCGACGGCATCGTCGAGGCCTGACCGGCGCAGCGACGACGGCGTCGCTGGCAGGGCGGACTGGCAGGTCGAACTGACGGAGCGGTCTGGCAGGGCGAGCCGGCTGGTGGTGAGGCATGCACGGTCGGCTCAGCTGCGCACGATGGTGTAGCCGGCGGCTTGAGCTGCCTCGGCCCGGTCGCGCCAGTCGCGGGGTGGTCGGCGGCGGGCGAGCTTCCAGGCGTGCGGCCCGTTGGGTGGGTCTCGTCTGAGGTCGAAGTCGCCGTCGTGGGCTCGTTGGTGGTGCCAGCCGCAGAGGGGGACCGCGTTGGTGATGTCGGTGCCGCCGCCGGCCGCCCAGGGGTACGGATGGTGGATCTCGCACCAGGCGAAGGGCCGCTCGCAGCCGCTGATCGCGCAGGAGTCGTGGATCTGGCCGAGGGCGTTGCGCTGGTGGCGGTCGTGGAGCCGCTGTCCGCGACCGTGGAACATCACCGCCTCCTCGCTGTCGAGGATGGTCGGGACGATCTCGGCCTCGCAAGCGAGCCGCTGGACGTGGGCCGCGGTGAGCTTGACGCCGTTGTCGAGCCGCCCGACGCCGAGCTGCTCCATGTCGTCGGAGACGCGGCGTACGAGGTCGTCGAACTCGACCCGCACCAGCAGGGTCGTCGCGTTGCCGCCGCCGGTGAGCTGCCAGCCGGTGGTGGGGAGGTGCTCGATGAGCTCGCACAGGGCGTTGCCCCGCTTCTCCAGCGGACCCGGGAGCCAGCCGTTCCCGTCGGCCGCGGCCTCGTCGGTGACCTGCTGGCCGAGGGGGCCCTTGGACTGGCGGCGTGGGGCGGTCATCTTGTCGAGGGCCCAGGTGAGGAGGTGCCCGTGCATCTCGGGGATCGTGAAGCGGCCCGACCAGGTGCCGTCGCCGTTGTCGCTGAGCATGAGGTAGGTGTCGCGCTGGGCGTGCTTGGACTCCCGGCCGAGCATGATCGCCTCGTGCTCGTCGGCCAGGTCGTGGTCGATCCGGTCGTACATCCGTCGAGCGGCCTGACGCAGCCGCTTGGGGTCCATCGGCTTGCCGTTGCGGCGACCGTCGCCGGTGGCCTTGCCGAGGATGAGCTCCTCGGCCTGGGCGACCTGCAGCGCGGTGGCGCGGGTGGGGGACTGCTCGGCGGCGTTGACGATGACGCGGACCTGAGCCTTCGTGACTCGGCCGGCGGCGAAGGCGTCGCGGGTCGCGTGGTACTTCTCCTCCAGCAGCCGGGCGATCCGTAGCCCGCCCGCGTTCATCTCGCGGGTGTCGCCGGTGAACTCGACCGCCCATGCGTCCGTGCCGCTCGCGGCCGTGCGCAGCGCGGTCTTGCGACGGTCGGCTTCCGCGAGCACGGCGCCACGGAGCGCGGCGGCCTGGGACTCGACCCGGGTGGCGGTGGCGAGCAGGTCGCCCAGCAGCTGCTCCGGGATGGCGCTGACATCGATGGTGCTGAGGTCGAGCTCGCGCAGCGAGTCGAGCGCGGAGCTGGCCTCCGCGCCTCGATCCGTCTGCTTCGAACTCATGTTCGAATCTTACCTCTCGCCGCCGACAGGCGCCAGAGGTGAAGTCGGATCTGCGGAAATCTGTGGAGAACTCCCCGTGGGTGCCGCGGCTCAGTCGTAGGAGACGAGCTGCGGCCGCGCGGTGGTGATCTCGAGGTCCTGCGGGGGAGAGGTGATGTCGACGGTGCCGGCGACGGGTCGCCACGGGCCGTTGGGCAGGCGCCAGCGTGCGGACCAGGTGGTGGTCAGCTGGAGCTGGACGGTGCCGGCCTCGGCGTAGCGGTGCGAGACGTACTCGTTCATCGGCAGCCCCGCCCGCCACGCCCGCCCCGGGTCGGTGGTGGTGAGGGTGCGGCCGTCGCCGAGGGTCCAGGTGAACTCGCTGGGCTCGATGTCGAAGGTGATCTGCCGGTTGAGCAGCTGCACGGTCTCAGTGAACGGCTGCGCGTCGGTGTGCAGGATCGTGTCGAAGTTGACCAGCGTCACCCCGCCCGGCGGCTGCACCTCCAGCGGCGCCTCGGGCAGCGGGATGCGCTCGAACGCCTCCAGGATGCGGCCCGGAGTGAGAATGTCAACGGGCGTGGCCTGACCAGGCTCGATACAGGTGAAGCCCAACGGGTTGCTGCCTTCCGAGGAGACGGCAACGACGCTAAAGAGCAATCCGTCCGTGCCGCACGACTGCTGAGACCCGCAGCCGTAGAAGGAGTCGGATGCCGCTCCCGACCCTCGTTCGCAGGCTGGTTCGTAGATGTACTCGACAGGGGAGGACGTGGCCTGAGAGCTCGTCCCCGCGGGCTCGGGGGCCGACACTGTCTCGATGCCAGCCAAGAATGCGTGATCTCCGGCGCCGACTTCCGGGTCTTCTGCAGCGGCTGTGGGCGTGATGGCCAGGAAGATGGCGACTAGTGGTGCAAGCGGCTTCATGCCTGGCGCACAAGCTTCTCAACGCGCCAGCCGGACTCCCATGCCAGATGGAAGTTGAAGCGGGCTGTGGTCGGCTTCTCTCGATCGGGGCGCTCATCAGGACGGCGAATTTCGAGAGCCGGGATCTCCATCATCCCTGTGACCACGATCCGTCGGCCATTCTCAGTGGGCGGCGCCCAAGCAGCCTCTCGCAGTCGCCACGCGTCCCCTCTCGCGGTGCCGCCGTCGGCGTAAATGTCATCGACTGTCGCGGTCAGGAAGTCACAACTCTCGCAGTTAGCGTCATTCAGAGCCGCGAAGTCCTCTGTGTTGCCAGTCTGAAAAGCCTCACTGAAGGTCGCCGTCCAATGCTCAGCAAAGGCGACCGCGCCCTCCGGGCTCTTCTCCTGCCACGCCTCCTTGGCGGGCGCCGAGGTGGCGACCTGGCTGGGCGTGGGGGAGGGGTCCGCCTCGAACTGCGGCTCCGGGTCCCCTCCGCACGCGGAGAGCGCGAGGACCAGCCCGAGTGCGAGGGCGTGCCGATGGATCTGTCTCACTGCTGCTGCCTTCCCGAGAGTGTGCGCCCCGGCAGCGGGCGCGGCTTCACGCTAGGTGCTTACCCCCGATCGGGCGAGCGCGAACCCGGCAGCCTGTGGAGAACTACCTCGACACTGAAGCGCCGGCGACGTCGGGCACCGGCGCACCCGACCCCTCGACCACGAGCGCGTCGGAGAAGCAGAGCGCCAGCAGCGAGGCGGCAGCGGCCAGGCCGAGCAGGGCGCGGGGGACGGAGGGGGACGCAGCAGTCACGGGGACTCCTCAGGAACAGAGCGCCACGGGGGGACGGCGCAGCCCTCCCATCGTCACCCCGCACGCCGACCTGAGGAGCGAAAAGGCCCAGATCAGGGCAGCAGGTACCCCGCCGACTCCTCGCGTTCTGAGCGCAACCGCTCGACGTCGACGCGCACCATGTGCGCGATGACGTCCTCGAACGCCACGCTCGGCTCCCAGCCGAGCTGCTCGCGCGCCTTGGCGGGGTCGCCGACGAGTTCGGCGACGTCGGCGGGCCGCATCAGGGAGGGGTCCTGGCGGACCACGGCGTCGAGGTCGGAGATCCCGACGGAGGCGAAGGCCAGCTCGAGCACGTCGGCCAGCGAGCGGGAGACGCCGGTGGCGATGATGAAGTCGCCCGGCTCGTCCTGCTGCAGCACCAGGTGCATGGCGCGGGCGTAGTCGCCGGCGAAGCCCCAGTCACGGCGTACGTCGAGGTTGCCCAGCGTCACCGACTCCGCCTGGCCCAGGGAGATCGCGGCGACGGCGGCGGAGATCTTGCGGGTCACGAAGTGCGGCGGGCGCAGCGGGGACTCGTGGTTGTAGAGCGTCCCGGTGGCGGTGAAGAGCCCGTAGGACTCGCGGTAGTTGACCGTGAGGTGGTGGGCGAAGGACTTGGTGGCGGCGTACGGCGAGCGCGGGTGGTGCGGGGTGTTCTCCGTCTGCGGCTGCTGGTCGGTGACGCCGAACATCTCCGAGCTCGAGGGCTGGAAGAAGCGTGGGGCCCAGCCGTGCCGGTCGCGGAAGCGGATGAGCTCCTCGAGCATCCGCAGCACGGCCATGCCGTTGGCCTCGGCGACGGTCTCGGCGGCGCCCCAGGAGGCGCCGACGGAGGTGAAGCCGGCGAGGTTGTAGACCTCGTCGGGGCGCAGCCCCTCGAGGACGGCGGCCCAGCCCTCGTGGTCACGCTGGTCGAGGTCGACCAGGGTGACGCCGTCGAGGTAGGCGTACGCGCGGCCGAGGGTGGTGGGGGCCCAGCGTGAGCCGGGGCGCAGCGTGCCGACCACGTGGTAGCCCAGCGACAGCAGGTGCCGCGCGAGGTAGACGCCGTCCTGCCCGGCGACGCCGGTGATGAGCGCCGTACGTCGCGACGCGCCTGTTGAAGCCACGGGCGCAGCGTAGCGGAGTCGACATTTCCCACATGGTGGACGCGGTGACCACATGATGAGATCTAGATTGGGAATAGATCCGGACCCGCGCTTACTGTTCCTGTCATGTCCACGACCTGGCTCACGAAGCGGCGCGCAGTCGACCACTGCCGCACCCGCTCCAGCCTGTGTCGCACGTCGATGCGCTGACCCTTCCCCGTCCCAGCCGCTCGACCGCCTCGCCGCGTCCACCGGACGCCTCGACCGAGGTGCCTCCCAGGAGAGACATGTCCACCACGCTCAACCCCAGCACCGCGCCGCTCGCCCCCGAGGCGGACGCTCCGGCCGGCATCGACCCGCGCGGCCCGCAGTTCGCGGCGTCGCTCACCGCGGTCGTGCTGATCGCGGTGCTGCTGCTGCCGCCGACCGCGGCGCTGGCCCTGACCGCGGTCCAGGCCGCGCTGTTCGCGCTGGGCGCCGCCCGCGGCGTGCAGCGCACCCCGCACGCCTGGCTGTTCAAGACCCTCGTCCGGCCGCGGCTCTCCGCCCCGACCGAGCTCGAGGCTCCTGAGCCGCCGCGCTTCGCCCAGGCCGTGGGCCTCGGCTTCACCGTCGTCGCCCTCGTCGCCTACGCCGCCGGCGGCGTGGTCGTGGCCCAGACGGCGATCGGCTTCGCGCTCGTCGCCGCCCTGCTCAACGCCGTGTTCCGCTTCTGCCTCGGCTGCGAGATGTACCTGCTGTTCCGCCGCGCCACCTCCTGAGGGCACCCGTCCGCCGGTCTCGACGCCCGCTCGCTGCTCGACCGGCGTCGGTGGTCGAGCAGTGAGGCGCGCCAGCGCCGAAACGCGCGTCGAGACCACCCCGCAAGCAACCGCAACCACACCGCTGTACTCGATCGAAAGGCATCAACCATGACCCGCGAGAACACCCTCGTCTCCGCCCAGTGGGTGGAGGAGCACCTGGACGACCCGAAGGTGGTGCTGGTCGAGGTCGACGAGGACACCGCCGCCTACGACAAGGGCCACATCAAGGGCGCCATCAAGCTCGACTGGACCACGGACCTGCAGGACCAGGTCCGTCGTGACTTCGTCAACAAGGCGCAGTTCGAGGCGCTGCTCTCGGACCGCGGTGTCGCCAACGACGACACCGTCGTCCTGTACGGCGGCAACAACAACTGGTTCGCCGCCTACGCCTACTGGTACTTCAAGCTCTACGGCCACCAGGACGTCAAGCTGCTCGACGGCGGCCGCAAGAAGTGGGAGCTGGACTCCCGCGAGCTGACCGACGAGCTGCCCAGCCGCGAGAAGACCTCCTACACCGCGACCGAGCAGGACTCCTCGATCCGCGCGTTCCGCGACGAGGTCGTGGCCGCGATCGGCACGCAGAACCTCGTCGACGTGCGCAGCCCCGACGAGTACGCCGGTCGTCTCCTCGCCCCGGCCCACCTCCCGCAGGAGCAGGCCCAGCGCGCCGGTCACATCCCCACCGCCGCCAACGTGCCGTGGAGCAAGGCCGCGAACGACGACGGCACCTTCAAGTCCGACGACGAGCTGCGCGAGATCTACACCGAGGCCGGCGTCGACTGGAGCAAGGACACCATCGCCTACTGCCGCATCGGCGAGCGCTCGAGCCACACCTGGTTCGTGCTCAAGGAGCTGCTCGGCCAGGAGAACGTGAAGAACTACGACGGCTCGTGGACCGAGTACGGCTCGCTCGTCGGCGTCCCGGTCTCCCTGGGTGACGAGAAGGGTGAGGCCTGATGTGCGGCGCGACTGAGGGCGGCCTGTCCCTCGACGGCGTGAACGTCGCCAAGGAGGCCGTGGTCCAGGGCCGCGTCGTCCGCGGCGGCGAGCCGGTCGGCAACGCCTACGTGCGTCTCCTCGACCGCACCGGTGAGTTCACCGCCGAGGTCCCCACCTCGGCCACCGGCCACTTCCGCTTCTTCGCCGGCGACGGCGAGTGGACCCTGCGCACCCTGGCACCCAAGGCCGACCCGGTCGACCGGGTCGTCCAGGCCCAGACCGGCAGCGTCGCGGAGGTCGAGATCTCCGTCGGTTGATGCCCTGCGCCGGTCGAGGCGCGAGCGAAGCGAGCCCCGAGACCCAGCGCCACTAGCGAGGCCCGGACCATGAGGTCCGGGCCTCGTGCGTTGATGGTCGAGCAGGCGAGCGCCAGCGAGCCGTCGTGGAGACCTAGTGAGAGGCGGCGGGCGCGCGACCAGGCATCGGCGATCTCGCGTCCAGGCCAGCCCGCCCTCGCGTTACATCCGAGTTACGCTGCGGTGGTTCCGGTGAACTTTGCCTCCGGGACTGCCCGATCTCCGAGATCGACTCGCCAACCACCCCCGGGTGTGGTTGTCTTTTACCCGTCCAGACCCAGTCCGCTAGGTGCCCAGGCGCCACATGGGGAGTCTCATCATGAAGAAGTTTGCTGCCGGCATCGCCGTAGCCGCCATGTCCGCCATGGGCCTGGTGTCCGTCGCGAGCCCGGCGTCCGCTGCCTGCGACCCGTCCTACAACCGCTGCGACGACACGAAGACCCAGGTCGAGGATGTCCGCAAGAAGACCAACGGCAAGGGCGTCACGCGCGTCAAGGTCAAGGTCGACGTCGCGCCCAAGAAGGGCGCCGAGGGCAAGGGTGACGCTCCGCGCGGCACCTTCCTGTTCTCCTGCACCGGCCCCGGCGACGCGGTGAAGAACTACGGCCGCAAGTCCAAGAAGAACGGCAAGCCGCGCAAGGTCAACTTCCGCTTCCCGGTCGAGGGCGAGTGGACCTGCGTCGTGACCTTCGTCCCGAACCGCCCGAAGCTCGACGGCTCGTCGAGCTCCAGCTTCACGGTCACCGTCTGACCGAGTAGTCGCGACAGGGCGGCTTCCCTTCCCACGGTCGTGGGTGTGGGAAGCCGCCCTTTGTCGTGTCCGCACGCGTCCGCTCTCTGCCGTTCATTAAGGTGCTCTCCATGCCTGGCTCTCGTCGCCGTCGTGTTCTTCTCGTCGTGGCGGCGGTGATCGCGGTCGTTGTCGTGGCATCGGCGTGGACGGCCTACCGT
The DNA here is from genome assembly GCF_001627265.1 of Nocardioides sp. REDSEA-S30_B4. NCBI lineage: Bacteria > Bacillati > Actinomycetota > Actinomycetes > Propionibacteriales > Nocardioidaceae > Nocardioides > Nocardioides sp. REDSEA-S30_B4. The sequence continues at coordinate 16,051 of NZ_LUPI01000001.1, forward strand.
GCGTGGACGGTGCAGGCGGCGCTCCTCGACACCGTCGATGCGGCTGAGCGGGTCCGGGTGGCAGCCACCTCGCGAGAGACTGACGCGCTCCCTGATCTCCTTGACGACTTGGAGCAGGCCAGTGGGCAGGCGGACGAGCGCACCCACGGCCCCACCTGGCGGGTCCTGGGTCTGCTGCCGTACGTCGGCGACGACGCCGGCGCGGTCGCCATGGTGTCCGAGGTGGTGCACGACCTGGCTGGTGGAGGCCTCGAGGCAGCCGTGCAGGCGGCCGACGGGCTCGGCGACCTCGCACCTCGCGACGGCCGCATCGATTTGTCCGCGCTGGAAACGATCGCCGACCCGACCTCCCAGGCAGCCGCCTCCCTCGAGTCGGCGGCCGACCGTCTGAACGACGTCGATACCACACGTCTGGTCGCGCCGCTGCGCACTCCCTTCCGCGACCTGGTGGGTGAGATCGAGGAGGCCGACCAGGCACTGGGCGCCGCTGATGCGGCTCTGGACGTCCTTCCCGAGATCCTGGGGGGCGACGGTCAGCGCAACTACCTGCTGGTCTTCCAGAACAACGCGGAGGTCCGGGCCACAGGTGGCCTCCCGGGGTCGGTCGCTCTGGTGTCTGCCGACGACGGTGCGATCTCCCTGGAGCAGCAGGTGGCCGGGAACAGCTTCGGTCGACGGGAGACGCCGGTGCTGCCCCTTACGCCGGGCGAGCTGAACCTCTACGGCGTCCAGTTCGGTACGTTCTTCCTCAACGCCGGGTTCACTCCCGACTTCTCCCGTGCCTCGGAACTGTGGAGCGCCCGGTGGCAGGAGCGCTTCCCTGGCGATGTCGATGGTGTGTTGAGCCTCGACACCGTGGCGCTGAGCTACGTGGTCGCCGCCCTCGACGAGCCGGTCGAGGTGGACGGGGTCGTCCTCGACGAGTCGTCGGTGGTCGACGAACTGCTCCACCGCACCTACCTCCGCCTCGAGGAGCCTGCCGCCCAGGATCGGTTTTTCGCGGCAGTGTCCGCTGCAGTCTTCGACCGCGTCCGAGCCGGCGCCTTCGATGTGGAGGACCTCTTCACGGTGTTGGCGCGGGCCACGCGGGAGGGGCGGATGCTCTTTGCGGCCCAGGGCCGGAACAGCCAGCTCGCGGCGCCGCTGACGGACGAGCGGATCACCGGTCCCGATCTCGCGGCGAGCGATGCTCCTCAGTTCGTCGTGACCCTGGATGACAAAGGCGCCGACAAGATGACCTACTTCCTCCGCGCTCGGACGCGTCTGATGCCTCGCTACTGTGTGGGCGGCCGCCAAGCCTTCGAGCTGTCGATGCGGCTGCAGTCCACGGCGCCCGACGATGCTGCCTCACTGCCGAGCTACGTCACTGGGCCGGGCAGCAGCAACAACGAGCCCGGTCAGCTCGCCGTGACGGTGAACGTCTACGCACCCCCGGGCGCACAGATCGGCGACGTCAGGCAGTCCGAGGACCCGGTCCCGACGGCGACGCAGGAGCTCCAGGGCTACACGGTGTCCAGCGTCGACGTGCGGCTCGACCCCGGTCAGGTGGTCGACCTGTCATGGCGAGCGCTGGGCGCCTCGGGAGAGAGTGCTGACCACCAGTTGTGGGTGACTCCGACCCTGGACTCAGGGGAGTTGGGCGCGGTGCGCTCGGCCTGTTGAGCACCCGAACCGCCCGAGGCCGGAGCTGGGCGGCCGCCGATCAGCTGATCAGGAGTCGACGCGCGCGAAATAGGTCAGGTTGACGTCGTCGTCCGACGGGAACGCCTGCAGGATCACAAGTCCCCCAGCCGGAAGGCGCAAGGTCGCGCTCGGGAAGCCGAGCTCGTCCGTCCGGTCGGTGAGCTCCCAGCCGGCGTCCTCCAGTGCTGCGATCGCCGCGTCGAGGACCGGCTCCGCTTCCGCGGAGTAGATGTTCGTGGTGATGGAGAACCCTGCGTCGGCGTCGCCGTCGGTGGAGGCGACTTCTCCGTCGAGCACCGGAACGACGTCGCGGGGGAAGTCGGCGGGGAGCCCGTCCTCTGCGTCGGGCGTCGCTGCCTCGGAGAGGAAAACCCCGGTGGGCTCGGGATCGTCGGGACGGCTCGAGTCGTCGCTGCAGCCGGTTGCCACGCTGAGGACCAGCAGTGAGGGGAGAGCCAGCGAGGCCAGACGGAGCCGTCCAGGTCGAGTCATGGAGTGGACCTTACGACCCGGTGTCCGCGCGACGAGCGCCGCGCGTGGGCTTGTCGACGTCCTCGGGAGCGTAGCCGTAGCCGTAGCCGTAGCCGTAGCCGTAGCCGTAGCCGTAGCCGTAGCCACCACGGCGGCGGGACGGCGTCATGTTGAGGATGAGCCCCACCAGATCGGCGTCGACCTGCGCGAGCCGGTCCTGGGCCTGCGAGAGCTGTTCGCGCGTGGTCTTGCCGTGGGCCGCGACGACGATCGCGCCGTCGGCCTGCACGGCGAGCAGTGCGGCGTCCGTGACGGGGAGTAGCGGGGGTGCGTCGATGATGATGGTGTCGAATCGACCCTTCGCCTTCGTGAGCATGTCGGCCATCGCGTTGGACTGCAACAGCTCTGCCGGGTTGGGCGGCACAGCGCCGCTGCCCATGACGGTCAGTCCAGAGACCGAGTGCTCCTGCAGGGCGTCCTCGAAGGCGACCTTGCCGACCAGGACGGTGGTGACGCCGACGGAGTTGTCCAGGCCCAGAGCGAGCGATGCCTTCGGACGGCGCAGGTCGCACTCGACGAGCAGCGTCTTCTGGCCGGCCTGGGCCAGGGTGATGGCCAGGTTGACCGCGGTGGTTGTCTTGCCCTCTCCAGGGAGCGCGGAGGTGACCACGAAGACCTTGGTGGTCGCGTCCACGTCGACGAACTGGAGATTGGTTCGCAGGACGCGGAACGCTTCGACCCGCGGTGCGTGCGAGCCCAGCGAGGTGACCAGCGGCTGGGTGCGGATCGAGGGGTCATAACCGATCGTGCCGAGCAGCGGTGCGTCGGAGGACTCACGCACGTCTTCGGGGGACTTGATCGTGGTGTCGAGCAGCTCACGGAGTACCGCGATGCCGAAGCCGAGCAGCAGGCCGAGGACGACGGCGAGCCCGAGATTGCGCACCGGCTGAGGCGCCACCGGGGACGTCGGCAGGGACGCTGAGTCCACGATGCTCGCCCGGATGAGTGAGTCGCTGTTGCCCGGGTACGTCTCCAGTCGGCGCACGAGATCGCTCAGCCCGGTGGCGTAGGACTGGGCCAAGGCCTGGGCCATCGTCGGAGAAGGGTCGGTGACCGAGAGGTCGATGATGACCGTGTCTGGCACGACGGACGCCGCGACCTCTCCGAGCAGCTCGCCCTCGGTCATGTCGGCGCCGAGATCGTCGATCACCCATCCAGCGAGTTCTGTGCTCTTGGTGACGAGGTCCGCGTACGACTTCACCCGCTGGCCCGAGAACTGAGCGCCGGTGAAGGCTTCCCCGACTGAGTCGCCGGAGCTCGAGGAGGTGGTGGAGACGAAGACGCGTGCCGTCGACTGGTACTGCGGGGTAGAGGTGAAGGTCCACGCAGCAGCGGCCCCGACCACCAGGAGGGTCAGCGTCGCGATCAGCAGCCACCGCCGCCGAAGGATGCGCAGGTAATCACGCAGTTCCACAGAGACTCCGTTCGTCGGCGCGCCGAGCCTGCGCGTCTGCCGAAAACCCTAACCGACGGATGTTTCAGCAAGCGACCCGCTCAGCCAGCGGGCTCTCCGGCGGTCGAGGTGCGAGCGGAGCGAGCCTCTCGAGACCCCGCGCACTCAGGTGGTCGAGCAGTGACGAGCGCTAGCGAGGAGCGGGCGTCGAGACCACTTGCCCGACGCTCAACGTCGGCGCAGCCCACCGATCGCCGGCCGCACGTCCGCTAGGTATACGAACGCCGCGATGGTGAACACGATGTTGAGCAGCCCCAGCGGACCGCCGAGCAGCAGCTGCACCACGACCCCGAGCCCGAGGATGAGCGACCAGGCCGTCTTGGTTAGCTTGCCGGCCGCCTCGTACTCCTCATTGGAGTGCATCAGCGAGTTCACGAACGCGAAGATCTTCACCACCAGCAGCACGAAGGCCACGACGAGGTAGAAGTTCAGGTCCAGCGATCGCACGTCCAGCACACGTGCAGCCTACGAGATGCCCCGGAGTGCTGGGACGCACGCGGTCGCTGCGACGCCGCTCCCGCCGGTCGAGGCGCGAGGATCGCCGGCGGCGATGCCCCACCGCCGGTTGAGGTGCGAGGAGCGCCAGCGACGAGCCTCGAAACCCGGTGACCTACAAAGCAGCCCTGATCTCCCCGACCGGCACGCGGCCACCCAGAAGCACGTGCTCCCCGGTGCGCCGCACAGCAGCAGCATCGACACCCGGCAGATCGAGCACCCCGGAGCGCTCCAGCGCAGCCGCCATCACGACAGGCCGCGCCCGGGCACCCCCGTCGTCGATCTTCAACGCGGACGCCCGCCCGTCGGGCAGTGCTACGGCGTAGCACGCCTCCGCCCCGGCCTTGCCGATCGCGCCCGGGATCGCCCGCAGCAGCGCCAGCTCGTCCCGCGTCGATCCGGACACCAGCTCCGGGTGCGAACGGATCGCCTCAGCAACGGCCGTCTCCGGCCCCTCAGTGGCGACCGCGAGCGTGCGGAACGCGCGCGCCAGCCCGGTGAGCGAGGTGGAGAGCAGAGGGGCGCCGCAGCCGTCCACGGCGATCGTGTCGACTGTCTCTCCGGTGAGTCGCGAGAACGTCTCGACGATCTGCTGCTGCAGCGGATGGGTGGGGTCCAGGTACGTCGCGGTGTCCCATCCGTTGGCGGCGCAGGTGGCCAGCATCGCCGCGTGCTTGCCGGAGCAGTTCATGAAGAGCCGTGAGGGTTCTGCTCCGGCCCGCAGCGCCTCGTAGCGAACCGCGTCGATCATCGGCCAGTCGACCGGGCACTGCAGGTCGTCCTCGGTCAGACCGACCCGCTCCAGCAGGCGCCGCACGCCGTCAAGGTGCATCTGCTCTCCCGAGTGCGACGCGCTGGCCAGCGCCAGCAGGTCAGGCGGGAGGACGAGCCCTGCCTCGAGCAGCGCTACGGCCTGCAGCGGCTTGTTGCACGACCGCGGCAGCACCAGGGAGTCCACGTCTCCGACCGACCACTCCACGCGTCCGTCGGGCGAGAGCGCGACCACTGAGCCGTAGTGATGCCCCTCGACGAAGCCGGAGCGCACGATCTCGGCGACCACGGCCTGAGCGGAGTGGGGGAGCGACGTCATGACCGCGAACGTAGTCCCGGCACCTGCATCCCCTGAAACTCGACTAGTTCTGTCAAGATACTCGGGTGAGTGCCCTCCCGCAGTTCTGTCCGACTCCGCGCGAGCTCGACGACCTCGAGCTCCTCGCGACCGGTGCCCTCGCCCCCCTCACCTCGTTCTCGGTGCGCGCCGCCGGTGGTCGAGGTGCGAGCGAAGCGAGCCTCGAGAGCCTCATCTCGCTTGTTCTTCCGGAGGACGTGTACGCAGCCGCCGTCACCGCGGGCGGCGTGGAGCTGGTCGACCCTGAGGGTCTCCCTCTCGCCCGCGTGACCGTGCCCGGCGGCAGCGTGGACGCGCTCACCCACGCGCAGTACGGCCCGTTCCGCGAGCTCTACCTCACCCCCGCCCAGGCCCGGGAGCAGTACGCCGGTCGCACCTGGGTCCCCGTCACCGACGCCCTGACCGAGACCCAGGCCGAGCAGGTACGCGGCCTCGGGGCCGTCGTGCTGGTGGCGCTGGTCGGCACCGGCACCCCGGACCTTTCGCCCGTGGCCCTCATCCGCGCCACCCGCCTGGTGGCGCAGACCCTGCCTGAAGCCGCGGTCGTCGCGGTCCCGCTGGCCGCGCACGAAGACCCAAACACCGACCACGCTCTCGGCGTGCAGGTGCTGGGTACGTACGCCGGCGACGACCCTGTCGTGGCGCTGGCCGACGACCCCGAGGGTGACTACGCCGAGGTGGCCGCCCCTGTGGTGGCCGCAGACCGTCCGGCGCCCGACGAGCAGGGGCTCGTCCTGTTCTTCACCGGTCTCTCCGGCAGCGGCAAGTCGACCCTGGCGCGCGCGCTGATGGACAAGATTCTCGAGCAGGGCGGACGCACCATCACCAGCCTCGACGGCGACGTGGTCCGCCGCAACCTGTCGGCCGGCCTGACCTTTTCCAAGGCCGACCGCGAGACCAACATCCGCCGGATCGGCTGGGTCGCGGCCGAGATCAGCCGTCACGGCGGCCTGGCGGTCGTCAGCCCGATCGCCCCGTTCGACGAGACGCGGCAGCAGGTCCGCGCGATGGTCGAGGATGCTGGAGGTGCGTTCTTCCTCGTCCACGTTGCGACCCCCCTGGAGGAGTGCGAGCGCCGCGACCGCAAGGGGCTCTATGCGAAGGCCCGCGCGGGTGAGATCCCGGAGTTCACCGGCATCTCCAGCCCCTACGAGGTCCCGGGAGACGCCGACGTCCGCGTCGACACCACCGGCCGCACCATCCCCGACGCCCTCGACGACGTGATCGTGGCGCTCCAGGAAGCCGGCTACCTCGACCTCCCGCTCAGCACCCCTGACAGGTGGTCGAGCAGCGACGAGCGCCAGCGAGGAGCGGGCGTCGAGACCACCGACAAGCCACCGGTTGAGGAGGCGCGCCAGCGCCGTCTCGGAACCGAGGCCCCCGAGACCACCCAGGCTCCGGACGAACCCCTCAAGGTCCTCTTCGTCTGCACCGCCAACATCTGCCGCAGCCCCTTCATGGAGCTCACCGCCCGCCACCTGGCCGGCGACGCGGCGATCGAGTTCCGATCGGCCGGCACTCACGGCTTCAGCGACCACCCGATGAACCCCGAGATGGCGGTCACCCTTGAGCCTCGTGGTGTCACCGGGGAGCAGGACTTCCGCAGCCGCCCCCTGACGAAGGCCGAGCTCGACTGGGCCGACGTGGTGCTGACGGCAGAGGCCGACCACCGCCAGTTCATCCTCGACGACCACCCGGCGCTCTTCCGCAAGGTCTTCACCCTCGGTCAGTTCGTCGACTCCCTCGCCGGGCAAGAGGGCCTCCACGGCCTCGAGCTCCTCGCAGCGGTCGGCGCACACCGCGCGACGGCGTCCCCCGACCTGGACGTGGCTGACCCCTACCGCCGTGGCCCGGAGGCGTGCGAGCGCGCCGCGGCCCACATCGAGTCCCTCCTCCGCGCGGCCCTGGCCGCCCTCGCCCCCAAGGTGTCCGTGTGACCGACATCCTCACCCTCACCGCCCTGTCGATCGCGGTCGCCGGATTCGTCGTCGGGGTCGTCGTCGGCCTCACCGGCATGGGCGGAGGCGCCCTGATGACGCCGGCCTTGATTTTCCTCGGCGTCGGTGGGGGCGAAGCCGCAACCGTGGTGACGGCGGACCTGACCGCCGCTGCGGTCTACAAGACCGGCGGCGCGGCCGTGCACGCCAAGGAGGGCTCGCCCAACCTCAAGCTCGCGATGTGGTTGATCATCGGCTCGGTCCCCATGGCGTTCGTCGGCCCGTACGCCGTCAAGGCGTTCACCACCGATGCCGAGGAGCTCGACCGGGTGCTCAAGCTGAGCATCGGGTTCGCGCTGCTGTTCGCGGCGGCAACCTATGCGCTGCGGCTCTACATCAACCTGCGCCGCGTCCGCTCCGGAGGCGACCCGGGCGACCCGAACCCGCCGGTGCGGCCGATCCCCACGCTGCTGGTCGGCATGCTGGGTGGCTTGTTGGTGGGCGTCACGAGCGTGGGATCGGGCTCAGTCATCATGATCGCCCTGCTGATGCTCTACCCGGGGCTCTCGGCGGTGAAGCTGGTCGGCACCGACCTGGTGCAGGCCGTTCCGCTGGTGCTGGCCGCTGCGGTCGCGAACATTGCCATTCACGGTCTTGACTGGGGTATCGCGATCCCCCTGATCCTCGGCTCGGTGCCGGGCACGCTGCTGGGTGCGAAGATCGCCCCCCGCGTGCCGCAGTCCTACATCCGCCGAGGCATCGTTGTGGTGTTGACGATGTCCGGGGTCGCGCTGCTGGACAAGGCGGGCTGGGCACCTCTCGGGCGCGAGGAGACCCACCCGGTGCTAATCGCCGTCGTCGGACTGGTGGTGCTCTTGCTGCTGCCGATCATCTGGGGCTTCCTGCGCAAGGAGCAGGGGCTACCCTTCATGGGTGCGCCGACGGTGAGCGAGCTCGACACCTGGAACTATGCCGGCCGGCGCACCACGCCGTCCGGCGACTCAAAAGGGCAGGACCGGCCAGTCGGCTAGTTGGGGCCGGTCGATCCACCCGGCGCCGTGCTCGAGCGCGGCGATGTCGGCGTCGACCATCAGCCGGGCGAGGTCCAGCGCAGTGACCGTGGCCTTCCATCCGAGGTCGTGCGCGGCTTTGCTCGCGTCACCGATCAGCTCGTCGACCTCGGTGGGGCGCAGGTAGCGCTCGTCGAACCGGACGTGCTTCTCCCAGTCCAGGCCGACGTGGGTGAACGAGGCCTCGACGAAGTCGCGCACCGAACAGGCGGTGCCGGTGGACAGTACGTAGTCATCGGGGGAGTCGGCCTGCATCATCCGCCACATGCCCTCGACGTACTCCGGGGCGTAGCCCCAGTCGGGTTGCCCAGCCAGAGCTCCGACTCGATCCCGGCCTTGATGCGGGCCACGGCGCGGGTGACCTTGCGGGTCAGGAAGGTCACACCCCGGCGAGGTGACTCGTGGTTGAAGAGGATGCCGCTCACCGCGTGCATGCCGAAGCCCTCGCGATAGTTCTTCGTCATCCAGTGGGCGAAGACCTTCGACACGCCGTACGGCGAGCGCGGGTGCAGTGCGGTGTCCTCCCGCTGCGGAGGCGGCGTGGCGCCGAACATCTCGGAGCTCGAGGCCTGGTAGAAGCGTGCGGGCACCTCGGAGAGGCGCAGCGCCTCCAGGATGCGTGCCGCGCCGATCGCCGTGACCTGAGTCGTGTGCTCGGGCTCGGTGAAGGAGACTCGCACGTGCGACTGGGCCGCGAGATTGTAGACCTCATCGGGCTGCACGAACTGGATCAGGCTGGTCAGTCGGCTGGTGTCGGTGATGTCGCCGTGGTGGAGGAACAGCCGCGCATCGGGGTCGTGGGCGTCCTGGTAGAGGTGGTCGATGCGCGAGGTATTGAACGACGAGGAGCGGCGCATCAGACCGTGCACCTCGTAGCCCTTGCCGAGCAGCAGCTCGGCGAGGTACGAACCGTCCTGGCCGGTGATGCCGGTGATGAGTGCGCGCCTGCGCCGGTCGGTGCTGCTGGGAACCACGTGTCCTGCCTCCACGATCGGGGTTCAGGACATCAAACCAGTCGTGTCCCAGGCATGGGTGAGCGCCGTCTCATCCGCGCTGAGGTGGTCGAGCAGCGAGTGCCAGCGAGCGGGCGTCGAGACCCCCTCGCCCTACGGATCAGTCCCGCCCGTAGATGTCCCTGGTGTAGACGCGGTCCTCGACGTCGTCGAGCTCCTCGGCGCGCCGGTTGGCGATGATCACGTCGCTGCGCTTCTTGAACTCGTCGAGGTCGCGCACGACCTCGGAGTTGAAGAACAGGTCGTCCTCGAGCGTCGGCTCGTAGATGACGACCTCGACGCCCTTGGCCTTGATCCGCTTCATCACGCCCTGGATGGAGGACATCCGGAAGTTGTCAGACCCTTCCTTCATCACCAGTCGGTAGACGCCGACCGTACGTGGCTGGCGCCTGAGGATGTCGTCGGCGACGAAGTCCTTGCGGGTCGTGTTGGCCGAGACGATGGCGCTGATGAGGTTCTGCGGTACGTCCTGGTAGTTGGCCTGAAGCTGGCGGGTGTCCTTGGGTAGGCAGTAGCCGCCGTAGCCGAAGCTCGGGTTGTTGTAGTGGGAACCGATGCGGGGGTCGAGCCCGACACCCTCGATGATCTGCGCCGTCGACAGACCGTGCCGGGCCGCGTAGGTGTCAAGTTCGTTGAAGTAGGCGACCCGCAGCGCAAGGTAGGTGTTGGCGAATAGCTTGATCGCCTCTGCCTCGGCGGAGTCGGTGAGCAGGACGGGCACGTCCTTCTCGATCGCCCCCTCCAGCATGAGGTGCGCGAAGGCGCGGCCGTCCTCGGTTCGATCGCCCACCACGATGCGCGAGGGGTGCAGGTTGTCGTAGAGCGCGCGACCTTCGCGGAGGAACTCGGGGCTGAAGACGATGTGGGCCCCTAGGTGCTCTCCCCGCATCCGTGCGGTGAAGCCCACCGGGACCGTGGACTTGATGATGATCACCGCCGTGGGATTCACCTGGCGAACGGTCTTGATGACCGACTCCACCGAGGTGGTGTCGAAGTAGTTGCTCTCGGGGTCGTAGTCGGTGGGCGTGGCAACGACGACGAACTTGGCTCCGGCGTAGGCCGCGTGCGAGTCCGTGGTGGCGGTCAGGTCGAGTGAGCCACGGGCGAGGTAGTCGGTGAGCTCGGGGTCCACTAGCGGGGACTCACCCCGGTTCACCATCTCCACCCGGGTCTCGTCGAGGTCCACAGCCCACACCTGGTGGTGCTGGGCTAGGACGACAGCGTTGGAGAGCCCTACGTACCCGAGTCCGGCGACTGCGATCTTCACCCTGGCACTCTAGGGCGACCCGAGCCGACTTACAGACCTCGCACGGGATCGTCACCGGTGCGCAACGCGCACGACATCTGAGACGTATGTGATCGTGGCGCACGGCACGCTGGCGGCTGTCCAGCGCTCGGTGATGTCTCACGATGGATGCTCATGGCTACGATGAGGCCTGCTTCCCACAGGAGAGGTCTGTTTCGCATGCCCGACACCCACGCCGACTACCGGCTGAGTCAACTCGACCAGCTGGAAGCGGAGTCGATCCACATCTTCCGCGAGGTCGCGGCGGAGTTCGAGAAGCCGGTGCTGATGTTCAGCGGCGGCAAGGACTCCATCGTGATGCTCCGACTGGCCGAGAAGGCCTTCTACCCGGCGAAGATCCCCTTCCCGATGCTGCAGGTCGACACCGGCCTGGACTTCCCCGAGGTGCTCCAGACCCGTGACAACTGGGTCAACCGCCTGGGCGTCAACATCGTGGTCGCCAGCATCGACGACGCGATCGCCAACGGCGTGGTCGTCGACGACGGCAAGACCTCGCGCAACCGTCTGCAGATCGGCACCCTCCTCAACGTCATCGAGGAGAATGGCTTCACCGCCGCGTTCGGCGGCGGGCGCCGCGATGAGGAGAAGGCCCGCGCCAAGGAGCGTGTCTACTCCCACCGCGACGAGTTCGGCCAGTGGGACCCGAAGAATCAGCGGCCGGAGCTGTGGAGTCTCTACAACGGCCGCCTCCACGAGGGCGAGCACATGCGGATCTTCCCGATCTCGAACTGGACCGAGCTCGACGTGTGGTCCTACATCGCCCGCGAGGGCATCGAGATCCCCTCGATCTACTTCGCCCACCAGCGTCGGGTCTTCGAGCGCGGTGGGATGCTCATGACCGAGACGCCGCTCAACCCGTGCAAAGACGGCGAGGTCGCCGAGGAGCGCACCGTCCGTTTCCGCACCTGCGGCGACATCACCCTGACCGGCTGCGTGGAGTCCACCGCCAGCACGGTGGAGGAGATCATCGAGGAGATCGCCGTCGCCCGCGTCACCGAGCGCGGCGCCACTCGCGGTGACGACAAGTTCTCTGAGGCCGCCATGGAAGACCGCAAGAAGGAGGGCTACTTCTGATGGCCACCAATTCGCACGTCGAGCCTGTCGAGACGCCCACCGCCGGCGAGCAGGCCGTCGAGAACGTCACCACGAACATGGACCTGCTGCGCTTCGCGACAGCCGGCTCGGTCGACGACGGCAAGTCCACGCTCATCGGACGCCTGTTGCTGGACTCGAAGTCGATCTTCGAGGACCAACTCGAGGCCGTCGAGGCGACCTCGAAGGGCAAGGGCTACGATTACACCGACCTGGCCCTGCTGACCGACGGTCTGCGCTCCGAGCGCGAGCAGGGCATCACCATCGACGTGGCCTACCGCTACTTCGCGACGCCGAACCGCAAGTTCATCATCGCCGACACCCCGGGTCACGTGCAGTACACCCGTAACATGGTGACCGGCGCCTCTACGGCCGACCTGGGTCTCGTGCTCGTCGACGCCCGTCAGGGCCTGACCGAGCAGTCGCGCCGGCACGCGGTGATCCTCTCGCTGCTGCGCGTCCCCCACCTGGTGCTCGCCATCAACAAGATGGACCTCGTTGACTTCGACGAGAAAATCTACGAGAAGATCCACGACGAGTTCACCCAGTTCGCGACCAAGCTATCGATCCCCGACCTCGAGGTCATTCCGATCTCGGCGCTCCAGGGTGACAACGTGGTCAACCGCAGCGAGAACATGCCGTGGTACTCCGGCCCCACGCTGATGCACCATCTCGAGCACGTCCACGTTGCCTCGGATCGCGATCTGATTGACGCACGTTTCCCTGTCCAGTACGTGGTGCGTCCCAAGTCGGACGAATTCCACGACTACCGTGGGTACGCCGGCCAGGTGGCCGGGGGCGTACTCAAGCCAGGCGACGAGGTCGTCGTACTTCCTAGTGGGATGACCTCGACTATCTCCAAGATCGATCTCTTCCACCAGGAGGTGCCCGAGGCATTTCCCCCCATGAGCGTCACCATCAGCCTGGCCGATGACGTGGACGTCTCTCGTGGGGACATGATCGCCCGCGTCAAGAATGCACCACAGCCTACGCAAGACCTTGACGCCATGGTGTGCTGGATGACTACTGCTCCGCTCAAACCGAGGCAGAAGTTGGCCATCAAGCACACCACGCGGCTCGCTCGCGCACTGGTGAAGGACATTCAGTACCGATTGGATGTCAACACACTTCACCGCGACCAGGACACCCACGAACTCGCAGTTAATGAGATCGGGCGAGTCCAACTGCGCACGACCGTCCCCCTCCTCTGCGACTCCTACTCGAAGAATCGCACGACCGGCTCATTCATCCTCATTGACGAGGCAACGGGCGTGACGGTGGGAGCGGGAATGATTCTGTGAGCCACTCCCTGGCCTGTAGACAGGCGCTTGGCAGTCAACCGGATGCGTCGTGAGGTGTAGCGGGTCGCCCTTCGGGGCCCGGCGGCCCGGGGGTGGCCGGTGGGTCCCGGCGGGAGACCGGTTCAGCGAGTGGCCGGCAAGTCGGACGATGTGGAAGTATCTGAACCACCCCAGTTTCGACGTCGCTCCTGTTTGAGTCTAGGAGGATGCAGCCATGCCGAAGAAGATCGATCTTGCGGTGAAGGCCAGGTACTCCGCCGCGACACACCTCGGTGGCACGAGTCAGGTCTGATCAGGCCATCGTTGTGGCCAGGGTCGGCGCCGGCACCCTGTGTCCGCTGGACAGATCCCAGGCTGATACCCCCGAGGGGGTCAGGCGATTCAGAAGTCACATCGCGCACCGGCGGACCAGCGCTAACCCTGACAGCCAGCCCCAGGCCAGCCGCGACGAAGACTTACAGGCGATTCACTCTCACAGATGCAATATCAGGCTAAACTGCCTGTGACACCACTTTGGCGGGGACCCCCGCGACCGTAGCCCCCGCCGGCACGTCACTGAGGACAATAGCGCCAGCAGCCAACTTGGCACCTGCGCCAACATGCACCTCTCCAAGCACTCGGACACCCGCCCCGAAATCAACGTCGTCACCAATAGTTGGCGGCAATCCGTTATCTGTTCGTTTCCCGATAGTCACCTGCTGGCGCAGCGTGACCCCGGAGCCAAGCACAGCGTCGTCGTGGACAACTATTCCGTTCGCGTGAGGAATTCGTAGGCCAGGTCCAACCCTAAGTCGCCAGGGAATTTCCGCCCCAAGTAGCCAATCAACCAACAGGCGATAGAATACCCCGATAGGAATGGCGGCCACTCGAGGCGGCAAGTCGCGCGGTTGCCTAGCGGTGGAGGCCATTCTGAACAACGTCAAAATCAATATCGCCTTTGGATTTCCGCGGTTCGCATGCCAGTCGCAGGTGAAACTTTTCAGGTGATTCACCGCCCAGCGCCTCCCAAAACTCCTGTGTACAGTCCGGAAATACTCTCAAGCCACTTTGCCGGCGTGTACCGCTCTGCATAGCGCGCACGGGAGGCTCGCCTAAGGGTAAGTTGGTTACGATGGATGTAATCCAGACCCATCTTCAATGAAGCAGCGTCCGTGTAAGTAGCCCCGGTGCCAGACGCATGGATGTCATCCGCAGCTGCGTTTCCCTGCTGTGCTAGCACCGGTAGTCCAGCTGCAATCGCCTCAAGATACACCTGTGGCACAGCTCCCTCTGCCCAGATACTGGGAACGACGACCCCTCTACTACTAGTCAGGAGTTCAAGGACCTCCTCATGCGTGCGCACGCCTAAGTAGTCGACCGCTTCGGACGAGCTGCTCCACCACTCGATCTCACGACGCATTGGGCCGTCGCCAACGATCTGAAGCGGTGCCTCAAGTGGCCAATACTCCATCAACCGACGAAGTCCCTTTTCCTCGGACAGTCGACCAGTGTAGATCCAACTACCAGATGCCGCGTCGTCAACAACCGTGCTAGCCGGCCCAAAATTCGGCAGAAGTTCGATCTTGGCCCGCGGAATCCCGTTCTCCACGTGCATACGTAGGGCGCGCTCGGACAAAGCAAGAAGGCAAGTTGCTCGCTGCACCAAGAGATAATCAGCCACAGGCCCACTAAGATGAACACTCATCGGCACCGACTGTACTCTTGAATTTCGATAACATCCGTTGACTACGCCGTGCAGCGACGTAGCTCGGCACTTGGCGCAGGGTTTCCCATTGAGCATCATGGTTCCCTTCATGCACATAGTCCTGAAGTTGTGCAGAGTGGCGACAATCGGGACTGAAACGTCATCTAGCCACCCCAAACCCAAATTTGGCACGACATTATGTACGTGAACCAAGTCGGGCTTTTCGTCCGCGATGCATTCCGTAATATCCGAGTTGCTGCCATTTGTCATCATAGAATGCGCGGCAATGAGCCGGTTGCTCAAGGTAGGACGAGTAGGCGTCTGGCTCGTATAGGTGACAACATCAAACCGAGTCCGCAACACCGCAACCTGTGCATCGACAACGATGTTCTCACCGCTCGGCTGACTCCCTGAATAGCGGCTATGCGCCACAAGGATCTTCATCTCTGGCGACATCTCCTTTCCGCGCGAAGCAGAACCCACGCAAATTCCGGAAGCCCGAGCAGATATCTACGCCACAGCCGCTTTGGTTCGCTTAACAGGCGGAAGAGCCACTCCAACCCGAGCCTTCGTAGAATGCGTGGACCGCGACGCTTCGTACCGCTGCTGAAGTCAAACGCAGCCCCCACTGCAATGAAGATCCTGTCCGACTGTTGAGCGAGGAGTCCAGCGACACGGTCCTGTTTCGGGGTCCCCAGGCCGATCCAAACGATGTCGGCGTTAACCGCCTCAAACTGTACAATCCAGTCCTGCACTTCCATCCGGTCCCAGTCGTCTCGATAGGGTGGAGCCAGTTGTCCCACTATAAGCACCCCTGGGAACTTCTTTTCGAGACTCTCACGCAGCCTAACAAGAGTCTCTGGTGTTGTCCCTAACATGAAGTGTCGAACCCCCCCGCCACGACCAAAGTCCAGCACATCCTCGAAGAGAGAAGGTCCCGGCACCTGAGTCAAGCGCATTGCCCGGAGTAGCTTCCCGGCCAAAACCACCGAGCGACCGTCAGGCAAGACCCTCCAAGCATGCTGCAGAATCGAAAGAAAAGCCGGGTCCTTGGCAGCGCAGACGCTCGTGTACGCATTTGCTAAATGAACGTTTCGCCCAAACGAGCGTCTTGCAGCGGACTTTACTATGTCGTCCGCCGCATTGTCCGCGCTAGGAAAGCGCAGGAAAGGAATGTCGGCTAGCCAGATGTATTCAGGCATCGAGAATCCGCCTTCCATGATCCAAGCCGCCCCACATCACGATGTGACGACCATACAATATGTAAGCGGAGGTACCGGCGGCAAGGTACGGCAACCCAGCAACAAGACCAATAGGCGCGCCCAGAAAGAGTGCGGCAGTGGCGACGACTCCGGCCACGATAACGGAAATAAGCTGCCGACGAGGACAGTTCGCAACCTGGCTAAGTAGTGAGGACCAAACGCTCATCACTATGCCAAAAACCAACAACCCAGCGTAATACGGGTAGGCGCCATCGCCCGAGAACTCCATTCCGACGAGACCGGCTACCCAGCCACCGCATGAAGCGTAGAGGACTGCTAGGACCAACGAAGCAGATAAGTACCAGAAGAGTTGCGTTCGGGTCTCTGCTCGGAGCGTTTCAGGCCTGCTGGAACTAGCTCCCCAGCGGCCAATAGACAGCCAGGGGAGGCTGGCGGATAGAATCTGCGCTGGGGCAACGAGGAGGAGAAGCTGTGCGTAGTAAGCATATTCTTCAGCCCCCCGCAACAAAACGGCAGCAGATGTGAGCAAGTATGTGTAGAGCAGAACTCGGGCCGCTGTTGAAGTTGCGAAAGCAACTCCCGAGGCGACGCGAAAAATGACAGTGCCTAGTGCCTCCCAATAGCCATTTCGCAATCGCGAAGCGACGACCCCCCTAGCTCCCGAGGCAGCGAACAGTGTCAACGATGACACAGCGATTAGCGCTTCTGGGCTCGCTTCGAAGCTCCATGCGACTCCGATGAGAATACTAAGGCTCAGGGCGGCGTAAAGGCATGATCCTTCGACTAAGCGTCGCCAATCTCGCTGTTGCGCGCGGAGTTGGCGGGAGGCACCCATACAGCACGCTGAAACCGTCAGGAGTAGTGCCGCCGACGCGTGTGCCGCCCCTGCGCCGCCGAGAAGGACCACAGGGAGGAGTAGTGCTAGTAAGAGTAGATAGCACTTTTGATACGCGTTCTTCAGGACGGCCAATTGTGAACTGCCGGTTTGGTCATCCGCGATCCGCGAGCGGGTGATCGTTGCCTCCGAGAGGACGGCGAAGCTGCCCCAAGACACGCCCCAAACAAATGCGAAGATCCCGAAGTTGCCCTTATCTAGAGCATGAAGAGCGACAAGAGAGCAACCAAAGTTTCCTGCAGAAAACAGCAGTTGATCTGAAATGAGTGCAGGAGCTGCAGCACTGCGCGGCCAGATCCGCATTCTCAGAGGTGCGCCAAGGCCGTAGCCGCTGCAGTAGGGAGCCCATCAGAAGTCCATGCCACGCGCTCCGGCCTTAACCTCTTTGCTCGCAACTCTCGTACATATGCGCCCTCAGCCAACTTAAGACGTCTGTGTCGAAGTTTGGCAGCTCGCGCGCTCCGCCTACTCCTCGTGATGTTATGCATACCATCTAGTGTCGAGAATTCGTCGGCGTCGGCACTTTCCGGAGTTGCTGTCACCTGTGCCTCATGGACTCGAAAGGCGCTAAGTGGTGCGGGGATGTATCTGAATCGAGCTCCATTTGCGGCTAGTCGTAGCCATAAGTCCCAATCCATGCTTCGGCGCAGATCTTCATTCCATCCGCCTACAGCTTCTATCGCACTTACTCGGACGAACGTGGTACATGAACTGATAAAGCATCCGTAGTAGCGCAGGACGCTGATGTCGAATGTGTGACCAGGGACGAGGCGAAGAAGCGCGCCATCGGCGTCCACGAAGGCGCAATCACCGTAAATCACATCCGCGGCCGAATCGTCAGCGGCGGTGCGCTGAAACTTGTCAAAAGCGCCGGGGAGATAGAATTCGTCTGCATTCAGCCAACCTATGAACTCCGACGAAGCACGGGCGAGAGCCAAGTTCAATGCGTGAGACTGCCCATTATCCCGCTGCACGTGTAAGTCCAAAACGGGGTCTGGGCGCTCAAAGTTCGCGAGTTCCGACAATGTTTCATCCGTGGAGCCAGCATCTTGAACGCGCCACGTGACGCCCCAGTTGCCTTGACCAGCGATGCTGCACCCTGCCTCGGTGATGTAGCGCCCGTAGCCGAATGATGGGGTCAATACTTCCAGACTGGTAGTCATGCTATCGCGCTCTCTAAGTGAGGGTATTTACGTCGTGTGTGCCGCTGTGCTCGCTGCTGCGCCATCAGTAGGCCTACGCAGTAGTAAAACGGCACGGCGCCGAAAGGTGACTCCATAACAACACCCAGAGTTGCGATGATCAACGTTCCTAGAATCAAAGAACCGACTAGGAGATCGAGTTCGTTTCCGCGTGGCCATGCTCGAATCGCCTCCCGCAATGCCAAAAATATCAGCCAAAAGTACAGCATGAGGCCTATGACGCCAAGTCGCGCGAGCGTGTTTAACCAGAAGTTGTGGGGTGCTCGCGGTATTGTCTCTTCGGAGGGATCTGCGCCAACCAAAAGCCTCCGGGCGCCTGAATCGAAGAGAACGTCGGGGCCGAACCCAACTCCAGCAACTGCCCGGAATGCGTCATCGACTGAGTAGTTATACAGAGCGACCCATGCTTCCTTTCTGGCTTCGGTCGTGCCGGCAGCCCCCAAACCGAGTTCACTGCCGTCCGCCGACGCGCCGAGTGTGCCTGCGAGTCGCTGACCGATGTCGGTTTGGGGAAGCACGGCCATCATGCCGATGAGAAACATGGGCACTAAGGCCGCGGAGATCAAGCCGGCGTTGCGGGTTAGACCTCGTCTGTACGCGAGAACGACTGAGAGACAACAGAGCAAGATGGCTGATGCAAGTCCTGCTCTCGATCCAGTGCTCAATGTGCCGATCAAGCAGACTGCAAGCCAGAGCAACGGGTACCCGGATCGACGCCCACTCAGAACCCGAAAAACCAGAATAGACGCAAGCACGCCGAGTAGCATGGTATCCATATCATTCCGGGTCTGGAACAGCCAGATGTGTACAGCCGCTGGGTTCACGGGGAAGTGCCAGTTCGCGAAAACTTGGCTAGTTGTTGCCGCCAGGACCCAAACTGCGTGAAATTTCAGGACGCAAGTGAGTGCGCGGCCGGTGCGGTCCAACGTGCTTCTCGCGTCGGCGCCGCCAACTCTGCTGCCAGCTAAGAGGGCGACTACAACGTAACCATAAGGAGCGGCATCCCGAAGTACATCAATGGACAAGGACGACCCTATGATCAGCCTGGCGATCGTGTAGGCCAACAATAGCCAGCAAACTAAGGCAAGTGATGTCACCTGACTGTCCCGCCCGTGAGCAGGAGCATGCCCTTTGCGAAGTTCGCGGTAGGCTGGCAACTGCGCCCGAATGAGAACTCCGAGGCCCGCGAACGCCAGCAATAGATCAGACAGGTAGAGAGGACCCACTCCGACGTAGGCTCCCCATCGTGTTCCTCCCAGCAGGAGAGCCACGGAGAGAGTGCCTGCGACTAGGACGGGGGGACGGGTCTCACGGGGCACGTACCCCAGTCTACTGCCTCAAGATTACGAGAGAGAGTCGCAATGGTGAAGAAACTCATTCTGGTTACGTCCGCTGCTGGGGCCTACGGACGAGGAGGAACGCAATTGCTTGTTGAGGCGATTGCCGAGTCAGGTACATCTCTCGCCTACTCAGTCTCTGTTGCCCAATTGGAAGAACTCAACGCCATGGACGTGTCGGATTGTGTCATCTTTTGGCAATCTTCCGCAGAGATATCTATGTCTGAGAGGCGGACTCTCGAGCACTGTCTTGAACTGGGGGCCGTGATTGTTGAAAAGAACGTCTTCGCCATGCCAAGTGTGAATCGCCCGGTGCACCGGAACTACCGAATATGCCTGATGAGTAGGGACGGACAAATGAGATACCAGCTCCGGTCACGGCTCGAGGGGCTGAAACAAACGTCGTCCTGCTTTGTGCTCCCTAATCCCAGGTGGGGTTCTGGTAGAACTTCTACAATTAGGTCGCTGCCTGACAGAGGGGAGTTAACTCTTCTCAGGATAGGTAGGCCCGACCCCATCAAGTGGTCGAACTTTGAACTTGAGTATGCTGTTGCGCTCCATCGAAAGACACGCAGGCCCGTACGTCTTGTGCGCGTCGGCTATCCAGGTCCCCACGCTGTGACAAGTGTGGCTGGCGTGAGGGTTGAGGATCTGCCATATCAGGACGACCTCTCAGAGATTTATAGAGGTGCCGATCTGTACGTGCATTATTCGCGTATTGGCGAAACGTTTGGAAATACGGTCTTCGAGGCGCAGGAAACGGGTCTGCCGGTGATCTTCGCTGCCAGCCTAGGCTGGGACTGCGCACCGGTGGAGTATCTGCCTCAATCTTCATTCTTGTTCGCGAGCCGTGGCTGGCTGCTTAAAAATGCTGACACAAGCCTCTCGCGGTTTGAGTTCAGTTCAAAGTCAGTCGGCAGTTCACGACGGCCTGTGCGCGAATATGGGGAAGCCATCATGCAGATCGCGAACACGGCACCCGAAGAAATGACCGAACTCAGGTCCATATCGTCTGGCGTTGGTTATGTCTGGATGTTGGGAACTCGCGGTCACGGCTTCTCCGCGGCAGCCCGCGTGGGTGCAGTGTTGCGCATGGTTCTACGAAGTCTCCGCAATCGAGTGATAAGGTCTTAAATATGTCGGATGACGAGGTAGTTGCAGTAATTGCCGCGAGAAACGAGGCTGCGCAGATAGCTGATGCTATCCGTTCTGCGGCCAGCCTTGCGACCAGAGTTATCGTGATCGACGATTTCAGTACCGATGAGACCGCCGAGTACGCCCGTCGCGCCGGGGCATGGGTCGTCCAGGCCCAGCCTGAGGCTTCGGGCAACGTAGAGCGTCTGTTTAAGCAAGGGTTCTCACTGGTTCGGCATGGGTGGATTCTTCGTATGGATGCGGACGAGCGCGTCACTGACGACTTGGCGCGATCGCTCCGGTCGTTCATCTCGACGGGGGAAGTGTCCGCTGTACGCTTCGCCCGGTTGAACGTGTTGTTCGGTGGAGCAGTGCGTCACGGCGGCTGGCTGGAGGCGAGGCAGGTGGGCCTGTTTCGTGCGGACAGTTGGGATCGTTCCTGGGGCAACACAATCCACCAACAGGTGGCAGTGGTCGGCCCCGTCGCGACGATTACGCCTAGAGATGGGGTTATGATCCATCTTGACTATGATGAAGTATCTGAATTCGTGGAACGCAGCTTGATGCGGTATGCGCGTCAAGAAGCGCAAGAGCGATACGCTATGGGTCGTCGCTTTAAGGTGTGGCGTCTTCTGCTACGCCCATTTCTCCGCACCGTGTGGAAGCTTACCGTAAGGGGCGGGGTTCTGGACGGCAGTCGCGGTTTGGTTGTGGCATCTTTGCTGGGATTCTACGATGGCCTGATAGAGATGTACCTGTGGGAAATGGGCCGATCAAATGATGAGTCGTCCAAGTCAAAGACCTAGGGTTGGGTCGGGTAAGAAGTTTGAAGTGTGTGAATTCACGGGCATTGCGATCTAGGGCGGCCGTGGAACTGTAGACCAGTATGATGCTAAGTTCTTAATCATCAGGGTCGAGTAGTGGGGATTAAGTCCCCGGGAGTGGTGTAGCGCTGCGTTCCTTCGCTGATGGGTCAGGCGGTCAGGGCGGGTAGGTATTCTGCTCCGATCTCGGTGTCGTTGGTGGGGACAATGTTGACGCGCGAGCGGGTAAGGACTTCGAGTCCGAGGTAGCGGCCCTCGGCCCATTCGTCGGTCTGCTCGGCCAACACGGCACCGACCACGCGCACGATGGCTTCGCGGGTGGGGAAGATCCCGACCGGGTCTGTGCGGCGTCGGATCTCCTTGTTGGGTCCCTCGGTGGGGCTGTTGGACCAGATCTGGGTCCAGATCTCCTTCGGGAAGCCGGTGAAGGACAGCAGGTCGGCTCGAGCACGGTCGAGGTGGTCGTGGACCTCGGGCAGCTTTTGGTCGACGCAGTCCAGGAGCCGGTCAAACTGGGCGTAGACCGCGGCGGTGTCGGGCTGGTCGTAGACGCTGTGCAGCATCGCCATGCCTGCCGGCCACATGCCTTTGGGTGTCACTCCCATCAGGTTGAAGGCGTAGTGGGTGCGGCAGCGCTGCCAGGCCGCGCCGGGCAGGTTCGCGGCGACCGCCTCGACCAGGCCGCGGTGCGCGTCGGTGGTCACCAGCCGCACGCCGGGCAGGCCGCGGGCCACCAGGTCGGCGAGGAACTCGTTCCACGCCGACCGCTCTCGGCGATGGCCAAACGCATGCCGAGGACCTCATGGTGGCCCTCGTTGGTGACGCCGGTGGCGAGCAAACGACTGCGTTGATTGATGGCGCTCGCCGAAGTTCCCCAGGGATGCTCATCGAAAGTCCCCACCCTGGGCGGTGGTCACTGTAGCGGTCGGCGGGTGCCGGACGCGGTAACTCGGAGTGCTTCGTTCTCGGCGTGGTGGTCGCGTAGGCGGTAGGAGTCGCCGTCGAGGTTGAGCACGAAGGAGCGGTGCAGGAGTCGGTCGAGCATGGCGGCGGCGGCGTCGGTGGTGTCGCCGAGGGCCTCGCCCCAGGAGGCGACGCCGCGGTTGGTGGTCAGGACGATGCTGGTCTTCAGGTAGCGCTGGGACACGTCCTGGAACAGCGCGGACGCTGCCTCGCCGGGCAGCGGGAGGTAGCCGAGCTCGTCGATGATCAGCAGAGTGGGGCCGGCGAAGAACCGCATGGTGGTCGACCACCGTCCATCGATCGCGGCGCGGTGGCAGCGGGCGGCGAGGTCGGCGGCGGTGGTGAAGTAGGTCCGGTAGCCCGCTTCGGCTGCGGCTCGGCTGAGGCCGACAGCCAAGTGGGTCTTCCCGACCCTGGGCGGGCCGATGAGGAGCACGTTGGTGGCGGACTCGAGGTAGCGACAGGCCGCGAGCTCGTCGAGGAGCTTCTTGTCGACGCCGGGGGCGGCGTCGAAGTCGAAGTCCGCTAAGGTGGCGGGTGTCGGCAACGAGGCGAACCGCAGTCGACCGGCGAGTTTGCGGGCTTCGGTGGCCTCGACCTCACGCGCCAGCAGATGCTCCAGAGTCGCGATCATCGACCACTGCTCGCTTCTGCCTGTGCCAGCACCAGGCCGCCTTGAAGTGCCTCTACCTGGTGACCCGATCACTCGACCCCACCGGCACCGGCAAGGCACGATGGGTCATCCGATGGGAGTCAGCACTCAACGCCTTCGCCATCACCTTCGGGGGACGCATCAACCCCTCGGACAACCAGGAACGCCAGAGGCCAGTTACACAGGAAATCTGCCAGTCCCGGCCGGGGCCGGTGCCCCGCGAAGCCCGGCCGGCCGGCCGTGGTGGAAGGCGACCTCGGGGAAGTCGATGGGAGCGAACTTGGCCCACCACCGCAGCCCCGGCCCGAATGACGTGCGTTGGCGTCGGTGTAGCCCACGCCCCGCGCGATCAGCGCTAGGTACTCTTCGACTACCAACGGGTCATACGTCCGTCTTGCCACGACACCCTCTCCTCGGTGTCGCTTCGACTACTGGAGCCCGTCGACGCTCCGGTATCGCCGAGGATGCGTACTTACAAGTGGCTTCTCCGAGGCGTGCCGTCAGGCGGACTCATCGTCAACACCTTGAAGGCGAATCTCGGCACCGCATCCGCTTCTACCTCCATTCGACACCTTGGCGTACGACTCGCGCAGGGGTACCCAAGCACAGCGAACGGGGCGGGATGTCATTCGCAACAACACTACCTGCACCGACGATGGCTCCATCGCCGATAGTGACACCTGGGAGAATGGTGACGCGAGCGCCAATCCAAACGCCGTCGCCAATCGTTATAGGAAGAGTCTTCGGCACGTCATCGAGTTCGTGATGGTTGCTGTCAGTCATATGCACACCCCAGGCGATCGCACACGACTTTCCAATTGAAATTCTGTCGAAGCAATAAAGCCTACAGTCCTCATTTAGGTAAGTGTCATCCCCGATCTCAACCAATGCGAACGGGGTGTACAAGTGAAGCAGTAGCTTGCGGTGCAGTTTTACGTTGCGGCCAAGGCGAACAGTTCCTCCTCGCAACCTAACGATTCGGGGAAATCCCTCTGAGCGCAGTCCTTCGGCGCCTGCAAAGCGCACTGAAGCCATGAGGCCCAAAAGGCGGTGAATCGCGCGGCGAATATTGTGACGAAGGCTCAATGACTGCTACTCCTCGCTTGCTTCTAACTAAGGACCATGTTGGAGTCCTTGACGTGACTTACTAGCCATAAGTCCTGCAAAGCCGCTTAGTAGATCTAATTCTGATGCGCTTTGAGAATGCTGGTCTCCCACTGAGTTGTTCGGAGGTTGTGTTGCGCCGGCATGAGGGATTCAGGTCGGCGGCGTCAGTACGCGCCGCGGGCCCCGAGGACAGCGCCTAACGTCCGAAACAGAATTGTCAGATCCTGCAGCATTGACCAGTTATCCACATAGTACAGGTCCAGTCGGATGGTCTCTGACCAGGTCAGGTCGGATCGTCCCGATACCTGCCAGAGGCCGGTCATTCCTGGCCGTACACGCAGTCGGCGGGATGTGTAGTCGTCATAGGCTGCGACTTCGTGCGGGAGAGGTGGCCGTGGGCCGACCAAACTCATCTCGCCGCGCAAGACGTTGATCAATTGTGGCAGTTCATCCAGCGAAAATCGGCGCAGCCACCTCCCCGGTGAAGTCACCCGGGGGTCGTCATGAATCTTAAACAGGCCTTCCGAATATCCGGCCTGCTGGTGTAGGGCTGCCAATTTAGTTTCGGCGTCGACGACCATGGTGCGAAACTTCAAGCAAGAGAACTCGCGCCCTTCCCTGCCGGTGCGTGTCTGTCGAAAAAGCGCCGGACCCTGGTCGTTGACTTTGATTTGAGTTGCAATGGCGGCCATAAGTGGGCAGAAGACGATCAGCAACAGAGACGAGCCTATGATGTCGAATAGGCGCTTTCCCCATCGACTCGCGTCGGACCAGGTCGGCGGGTCCACATGGATCAGCGGTAACCCCGCTACGGGACGAATCCTAATTCTCTCGGCCGAGATGTCGGTGACACTAGGGGCGACAACCACTTGGACGTCGTGCAGTTCCAGGTCCCATAATGAGCAACGGAACTGGCTTGACGCGCCTACTGAGCCACCCGCGTAGAAGATGACATCGGCTCGGGCTGCCGCTACCAATTGGGTGGCGTCGCTCGTATTCCCTAGGACTGGAACTCCGGACGAAGTCTCCTCCGCGAGGTCGTACTCGGGGGTCAGGGCCCCGATCACCTCATAGCCGAGCCAGGTCTCCCGTCGAAGGACAGCTGCGATCTCGTCGACATGCGAGCGGCTGCCAGCGATAAGTACTCGCTGGCGCAGTGAGCCGTGCTTGCGCGCTTGCTGTACCGCACGGCGGAGTAGAAGCCGGCCGACGAGCAGCGTGGGGATGCCCGCGCCGAACGCGAGCAGGAAAAACCCCCGTGAGAGGTCGTACTTCGCGAGGTAGCAACCGACGCCCGACAGCCCGGCGGCAATGATGCTGGCGTTGAAAACTCGACGGTACTCGTCGGTGCCTGCGCCGAAGACATCCTTCTTGTAGCCGCCTGCGAGCGCGATTGTGGCGATCCATCCTGCGATGATCATCGGTCCCGCAACACTCGCGCTACTCTCAACACTGGCCGAAGAGGTAAAGATGTCGAGCTCGCGCCGCCCGACTATTGCGATCAGCCCGATGCCAACCATGAGGGCGACGTCGATGGCCAGAGCCGTGAGCGGCAGGGCGCGGAGATAGCGACTGCGGGCGCCAGACCACCGGCTCGTGGTTTCCGACAGAAGGGTCATCGCTGCTGGTCCCATGCTTCCGCGCGTGCGGCGTGGTATTGCTACCCCCTCGACGATGAGGGGCTGGATTGTGGTCCGCCCGACCGGACGCGACGCCTGACTTTACTTCTCTTCACTCTGCGGTGCATCTCGTCCGTGTTACGCGTGATTGAACACTGAGGGTGCAGCCTCGCGAGTCCTGGCAGCACTGGGTCCTCGTCCTCCCGAAGGGCTCGTCCGCTGGTCTGTACCGATTCGAGCGGGGGTGGTGCCGCGCGGCGTGACACCGGGGTGCGAACCTAGGGGCCAGCGGGAGACCCCGCCGTCTTCAACCGGGTGACGAGGTAACGATGCGAGTCCTGACCGGCGCAACGCCGAACGAGAACATCACCGACGCGGACCTGGCCGAGCTCTACGCTCCGCCGGCAGGGCAGCCCTGGCTGAGGGTGGGCATGGTGAGCACCGTGGACGGCTCTGCCACCGGCGACGACGCACGTACTGCCTCGATCAACAACGCGGCCGACCAGCGCGTCTTCCAGGCGCTGCGCTCGCTGGCCGACGTGATCATCGTGGGAGCCGGCACCGCCAAGGCAGAGAAGTACGCACCCACCGACGTGCCGATCGTGCTGGTGTCACGCAAGGCCCAGGTGCCCGAGTCGCTCCAAGGGGCGCCGGCCGGGTCGGTCCACCTGGCTACCTGCTCTCGTTCCGACGGGCTGCCGGCGGCACGGGAAATCCTGGGCGACGACCACATCCTGGAGCTCGGCTCCCACCGGGTCGACCTGCCGCAACTGAAGGCCACACTCGCCGAGCGCGGCTGGATGTCTCAGCTCTGCGAGGGCGGGCCGCACCTGTCGCGGGACATGGTCTTCCAAGGCTGCGTCGACGAGGTCGCCGCCACCACGGTGCCGCGCCTCGTGGCTGGCGCCTATCCGCGGACGACCGAGGGTGCGCCCATCAACGTGCCGCTCGAGCTGACCATGCTGCTGGAAGACTCCGGCACCCTCTTCGGGCGCTGGGCGCTCGGGGGCTGAGCGTGCGGCGACTGGTTGTCGCTGTCCTGGCCGCGTCCGTTGTCGGGGCGCCGGCGGTTGCGGCCGTGCCTGCGTCACCGGGTCTCGATGACGCTCAGGCCTCGGTGGCCGTCGCCGCTGAACTCGCGGAGGATGGTCTCGACGCTCGCTCGTCGCTGGCGCTCCTTGCTGCTCGACCATCCGGGCTGTCGGACTCGACCGGCCTCGGGGACGGTGAGGTGGTGCGCGTCGATCAACGGGTGGTGAAGCGCGACCTGCGCGGGGATCTACTGGAGCTGCCCGCCCCAGGTGGTGACGTCGTGGAGTTCGAGGTCCAGCCGGTCGAGGTGATGGAGCCGCGACTGGCTGAGCGTCACCCGGAACTCGCCGCCTATGCCGGGCGATCGGTGGGCGACCCGACCACCACGGTCTCCGTGGCGGTGACGCCACTTGGAGTGTCGGCGTCCGTGCGCGGGGCCCAGGAGTGGGTGGTCGAGCCGGCTGGGACGTCCGGTGGCGCTCGGCATGTCGTTGCGGTGGGTGGTCTCGACGCTCGCTCGGGCCGTCAGACGGCCGTCGCTGCTCGACCACCGGTCGATGTTCTGGTGCCCGAGGGGTCTCGTGGCTCGCTTCGCTCGCACCTCGACCAGCCCAGTTCGGCTGCTCGACCACCTCAGGGGCAGGTGGTGCGTCGGACGTACCGGCTGGCGTTGCTGAACGACCCGACGTACGCCGACTACTGGGGCAGCGAGAACGTGCTGGCGGCGAAGGTCGCGCTCGTCACCCGGCTCAACCAAATCTACAACGACGACCACGCCATCCGCTTCCTGCTGGTCGAGGACTCCGAGGAGCTCAACCTCGACTCCGACGCGAAGGCGATTGGCCCTGACGGGCCCTGTGGGTCCGCGCCCTGCTTCGACGACGCCATCGAGGACAGCGAGGGGATGCTCGGCCGGTGCGGGACCGACACGCTCGGGCGGACGAGGCTCGTGCTGGCGAACCTCATCGGCGCTTCGGCGTACGACGTGGGTCACCTGACGCTGGGCGTCGACGGCGGAGGAGTGGCGTGGCTGGGCGTCGCCGGGCGCGACTACGCCGGCGGTGGCTGCACCGGGCTCACCCAGCCGCGCGGTGATGTCTTCTACATCGACTACGTCGCCCACGAGATCGGTCACCAGTTCTCCGCCGAGCACACGTTCAACGGGGCGGGCGACTTCTGCGGCGCCAACGGCTCCGACGCCTCCGTCGAGCCCGGCTCCGGTTCCTCGGTCATGGCCTACGCCGGCATCTGCGGAGCCGACGACCTGCAGCCGCACACCGACCCGTACTTCTCCCAGCACTCCATCGAGGAGATCGGGAGCTACGTAGGCGGCGACCAAGTGGACGTGGTCGAGGTCCAGCAGGTCTCGCTCAGCGGTTTCGTCACCGACGGGGACACCGTGACCCTGAGCCTGGGTGAGAAGAGCACGACCCTCACCCGTGGGACGGGCTACACCCGGGCGGCCGTCCAGTCCGCGGTCGGCGACCTGGTGGGCAGTGATGTCCGGGTCGCCCGATGGGACTACGACCCCTACCTCGGGCAGGTCTCCTCGTCCGCGGCCGCCCCGGGACAGCCCTCGGACGCTGGGTTCCAGATCGTCTACGCCTCCAGCCTCGAGCCGGATGTGGGCGGAGTCCGACAGGACCGCCCGGAGCTGGTCGCCACGGGTGGACCCGGAGTGGAAGCCGAGGTCGTCGAGGTCGCACGGGGTGGCCCGGCCCGGAACGGTGGCGAGGCGGAGGCCTCCGGCAACCTGCGGCCTGTCGTCGCGGCGCCTGCGCGGAAGACGATCCCGGTTCGCACGCCCTTCACGCTCCGCGGGTCGGCCACCGACCCTGACGGCGACCCGATGACCTACTCCTGGGAGCAGGACGACCCAGGCATCGGCACGGCACTGTTCAACAACAGCAAGGTGTTCGGCCCGTTGTTCCGCCAGTTCGGCGACAACGCGCGCGTCACCGGCAGCGGTGCCCTCGAAAGCCCCTCGCCCGGGCAGAACACCGCTTCGACCGAGCCCACCCGATGGTTCCCCGACCTCGAGCAGGTACTGCGCGGTCGCACCAACGCCAAGACCGGCAAGTGCCCCGGGGTCTCCGGGAGCTCCGCCCGGGACAAGGTGCTGGACTGCTACTCGGAGTTCCTCCCGACCGGGCAGTACCGAGGGGCCGCGCACATCGGCCGACGGACCATGCACTTCCGGCTCACGTCGCGCGACGGGAACCCGGTCGGCGGGGGCACGTCCTACGCCGACGTCGCCATCAAGGTGCAGCGCTCGGCCGGCCCCTTCCTCCTGCGCTCGCAGTACAGCGGTCGCACCGAGCACGCTGGGCAGAAGATCGGCGTGCGCTGGAAGGTCAACGGAACCAAGGAGTTGGCCCGCAAGGTCCGCATCCGGTTGTCCACCGACGACGGACAGACCTGGGGCACCGTGCTGGCCAACAACACCCGCAACGACGGGAAGAAGAAGGTCCGGTTGCCGGCCGGCATCACCGCCGACGCGGCGTGGGTGATGGTCGAGGCGCGGGGGAACTACTTCTACGACGTCAGTGACACGCCGTTCAAGATCCGCTGAGCGTCGAGGCGCCCCTCGCTCGCACCTCGACCGGTGGGGGTGGCTCATCCGCTCGCGTCTCGACCGGCGGGAGGCAGCGGATCGTTACACGGCGGACACCCGGCCGGTGGGTGACGTTAAAGAGGTCCGATAGCCTCCGGGCAGTTCGGAAACTCTGAAGGGAACATCGATGCGACGCGCACTCATCACCGGCATCACCGGCCAGGACGGCTCCTACCTGGCCGAGCTGCTGCTCGGCAAGGGCTACGAGGTGCACGGGCTCATCCGCCGGGCCTCCACGTTCAACACCTCGCGGATCGACCACCTTTACCAGGACCCGCACTCCGATGAGGCGAAATTGTTCCTGCACTACGGCGACCTCTCGGACGGCGCCCGCCTCGTCACCCTGATGCACGAGATCCAGCCCACCGAGGTCTACAACCTCGCAGCCCAGTCACACGTCCGGGTCAGCTTCGACGAGCCGGAGCACACGGGTGACACCACCGGGGTCGGTGCCATGCGTCTCCTCGAGGCGGTTCGCCTGGCTGGCGTCGACTGCCGCTACTACCAGGCCTCGAGCTCGGAGATGTTCGGCGCGACGCCGCCGCCTCAGAATGAGGAGACGCCGTTCTACCCGCGTTCGCCCTACGGTGCGGCCAAGGTCTACGCCTACTGGGTGACCAAGAACTATCGCGAGGGCTACGGCACCTTCGCCGTCAACGGCATCCTCTTCAACCACGAGTCCCCCCGCCGCGGCGAGACCTTCGTGACTCGCAAGATCACCCGCGCGGTCGCCCGTATCAAGGCCGGCTTGGAGGACCACGTCTACCTCGGCAACCTCGACGCCGTCCGCGACTGGGGCTACGCGCCCGAGTACGTCGAGGGCATGTGGCGGATGCTGCAGGCCGACGAGCCGGATGACTTCGTGCTGGCCACCGGCGGCAACTTCACCGTACGCGACTTCGTGGTCACCGCGTTCGAGCACGCCGGTCTGGACTGGGAGAAGCACGTCCGCTTCGACGAGCGCTACCTGCGCCCCACCGAGGTCGACGCCCTCATCGGTGACGCGTCGAAGGCCGAGGCCAAGCTCGGTTGGAAGGCGAGCGTCCAGACCGACGAACTGGCTCGGATCATGGTGGACGCCGATATCGCCGCGCTCGAGCACGAGGGCCGGCCGTGGTACGACCAGGTGGCGCTCGAGGGCTGGCCGAAGGTCGGCAACCCGGGGATCACCGGTGTCTGAGGGGGCCTTCGAGCCCCGTCCGCTGGACCGCGACGCCACAACGTTCATCGCTGGGCACCGTGGTCTGGTCGGCTCCGCGATTTGGCGCAAGCTGGAGGGCGAGGGCTTCAACTCTCTCGTCGGCCGTCGCTCCGGCGAGCTGGACCTGCGTGACCGCGAGGCGGTCTTCGACTTCTTCGCCGAGACGCGACCGCGCTACGTCGTGCTCGCCGCAGCTAAGGTCGGCGGCATTTTGGCCAACAACACCTACCCGGTCGACTTCCTGTCCGACAACCTGCGCATCCAGACCAACGTCATGGATGCGGCGTTGGAAGTGCGGACCGAGCGGCTGCTTTTCCTCGGGTCATCGTGCATCTATCCACGCATGGCGCCTCAGCCGATTCACGAGGACTCTCTGCTCACGGGACACCTTGAGCCGACGAACGACGCCTACGCGATCGCGAAGATCGCCGGCATCCTCGGGGTCCAAGCCGTGCGACGCCAGTACGGGCTTCCGTGGATCTCGGCGATGCCGACCAACCTCTACGGCCCCGGCGACAACTTCTCGCCCACCGGCAGCCACGTGCTGCCGGCGTTGATCCGGCGCTACGACGAGGCCCGTGCCTCGGGCGCGGAGTCAGTGACGAACTGGGGGACCGGCTCCCCCCGGCGGGAGTTCCTACATGTCGACGACATGGCCGCTGCGTGTCTGCACCTGATGGAGCACTTCGACGGGCCGCAGCAGGTCAACGTCGGCACCGGCCGCGACTCGACGATCAAGGAGATCGCCGAGACCGTCGCCTCCGTCGTGGGGTTCGAGGGTGAGACCCACTGGGACACCTCGAAGCCCGACGGCACCCCGCAGAAGCTGCTCGACGTCAGCAAGCTTCGGGACGCCGGCTGGGAGGCCTCGATCGGCATGCGAGAGGGACTGGAGTCCACCGTCGCGTGGTACCGCGAGCACGCGGCTGACCTGCGCGAGGTCGGTTAGGCGTCGTCCCTGCTCGCTTGTCTACTTAGCGGACGCGAGTAGGCGTGCGAGTCTCAACCACGCATGGTGAATCCCTCCGACCGAGCGTTTGGGATGGGAGAGGCGCTCTAGACAGTAAAGCATTTTCTCAGGAACTGCTTTCGCGAGTTGCGTAAGCCCACCCATGATGAAACCGCTGACAGATCAGCGATGGCATTGGGGGGCCAGCCATGTTCTTCACGCGTGCGCGTGTTTTCGATTCTGCCGCCAGGCGATCAATCACTCTGGCGGCGACTGCGTTGTTGGTGCTTGGTCTCGTGGCGCCTGCGGCCAGTGCTCAGGCCTGGCACCAGGTGACAGGCAGAATCTTCGCACCGAGTGAAACAGGGACCGTGCCGGGTACCGAAGTGCAAGCGCTTGATGGGAACTCTCTGGTGGGCTCGTCGACGGTGACTGCCGATGGGACCTACTCACTCATGGTGGCCTCGTCGGTCGTCGATGTCGTCTTCACCCCGCCCGAGGGTTCGCGATGGAATCCGATCCGGGTCGAAGGAGTGGATACATCCGCAAATCCAACTGTGGACGTGACTTTGGTGCCCATCAACGGCTTCGTGGCTGTCTCGGGTGTGGTGCGTGATGGTGATGGGGTTCCGTTGGTGGGGGTGTCGGTTGGTTTTTCCGACGGGACGGATGCTGGGGGCGCCTCTACTGATGAGTTGGGACGGTATTCGGCTGTGGTGCCTGCTGACGCGCGGTTTTTGGGGGTGAGTCGTGGTCAGTCGACTCCGGTGGGGGAGCAGGCGGGTTTCTTCAGTTTGTCGGCGCCGGTGGAGTTGGTGCCGAGTTCTGGCGGTGGTGTGGTGCTCGACTTGACCGTGCCGTTGCATCGGGTGGCCGTGCGGGTGGTGGATGGTGCGGGTGGTCCGGTGGCGGGGGCGCAGGTGAGTTCTGGGTTGTATACCTCGTTGGGTCCGATCACCTTGGCGCCTGGTGTGGTGACGTCCTCGTCGTCGGCGAACGGTTTGGGTGGGACTACTGGTCCTGATGGGTGGCTGGTGACGAGCCTGCTGGAACAAGACAGCACATCTGTTCAGGTCACAGCAACAATCGGATCGCTTGCACAAAGCGTCACCTCTGAGATCGCTCGCGTGGACCGTCCGATCAGCGTCGTGTTGCAGTTCGAGCGCGGGCCCACGGAGGAAGCGGCCGCCGACCAAGTCGACGATCACATCCATTACCAGCGCGCGGATCGTCACGTGACTCTGCAGGCAGGCCAAACCTTGACGGAGGCGATCACCTGCCCTCAGGGTGCCTTGCTGAGCGACGTCAGCCCCCTTGTCCAGCACGTCGACCAAGGCGAAGACCTTCGCAAAGTCGTCGTGACTGAAGTGGTGGGTGACCCGCTGATGCTGCCTGGTGAGCGTCGAGTGACTGTTCGCAACAACACCTCAGGACAGGCGCAAGTCAAGTTGCTAGCTACCTGTCTGCGCCGTGAGACATCTGGTGGCGGCAACCTCGAGGTGACCGCCGGTCCGAACCAGCGACTGGAGCCAGGCGAGACGAGCCGCAGTGTGGCCTGCCCCGTCGGGACGATCGGACTCGCCCCATCGTGGAAGTCGGAGGACGGCGCTCCGGTCATGGCACGGCCTGTGGCGGATGGCAGGTCGTGGGACTTCGGGTTCGCGTCGCCGACATCGACGCCGCGGGTGGTGGGACTTGCCTGTTTGCAAGCGACCACTGGCGCCACCTCAAGGCTTGTCGTCGGCAACTTCGTGAACACGCGTCCAGCAAGCGAGAGCCCCCACTCTTCGACGTTCGTTGCTCCGGACCGCCACAGCATCATCGGCGCCGGATGGCAGGGTGAGGCTGACTCGATTCATCTCGGGCACGAGTTGCAGGATCGGCAAGCAGTGGTCCTCGGGCTAGGGGCTGAAAATCGGACGTCGTTCGTCACTGTCCGCGGCTTCACGCAAGCGGTCGTCCCATCTGCCGTCCTTCGTCGTGGGACGAGAACGGTCAAACTGCGCCTGTCCGTTCATGCCCCAGTCCGCGGGTGGCCCACACTGTTGCTGTCGAGCGAGGGGGGTGATGTCAAGGAAATGCGGCTGAAGACCGGGCGAATCGAATTGACAGCCAACCATGTCTGGAAGGGGCGCGTTCGGTTGACGAAGAGGGCTGCGAGGCACTTGGGGCGTAGAGGAATCTCGGTAAGTCTCCGACTTGCTGGATACACCGCCCCGGTTCACCTCGCTGTGAAGCCCAAGAGGTAAGACCTCGAGGCCCGAACGAGGTCCAGGTTCTACCTCGTCGGTGCCAGACCTGAGTCGCGGAAGGACTCGATCATCGAGGTGGCGATGAGCTCGTGGCCGGCGTCGTCTGGTGCGCCGTTGACCGTGTCGAAGGTGGACCAGCCGTCGGGTTGGGGGCGCAGGACCAGGACGTCGGGGTCCTCCCGCCATGCGCGGGCGACGGTGCGCTCGCGGGTCTCGGCCTGCTTGTTGGGCGTGCCCGGCCAGAACGGGCTGACTGCGACGACGTCGGCGTCGGGATAGCGCTCGGCGATGGCCGCGTCGAGCTCCTCGATGGCTGTCTTGGCGGCGTCGTTCGAGCCGTCGCCGCCGTACCCGCCCTGGATGATCACCAGGTCCGGGTCGACCGAGTCGGGCGAGTCGGTGAACAGGTCGAGCAGCGAGTTGCCGGACAGGTAACCGGCGCCCGGGGCGGTGGCGAGCCGGACGTCCCAGCCGAGCTCCTTGCTGATCAAGCTGGCGTAGGAGTTGCTGGGACTAGAGGCGCCGCGTCCGTCGGCGTACCCGTCGCCCACCAGCAGCACGACCGGCTGCGGCCGGTTGTCGGTCGGCTCCAGCACGTCGAAGGTTGGCGGCTCGTAAGGGTCCGCCTTGTCGTCGTCACCCTTGCCGCCCTTTGCGTCCTTGCTGGCCTCGTCACTCGACGGGGCGCTGGGCAGACCGCCGCCTGAGGACGCGCCGGGGTTCGTGGTGTCGGTCGCCGTGGCAGCGGCGATGTCGTCCTGCCACTGCTGGTAGCCGTAGGCGGTGCCACCCACGACCACGATCGCCAGGAGGACGACCAGGACGACAGCGGGGGAGAAGCCGGGGGAGGACGAACCGGGAGCACGGCGCACGGCCGCGAGTGTAAAGGTGGTGACGCTTCCGCGCTGGGACGCTCGTCACCCGGTCCATACCCGTCGGGTCTCGTGGGCGGGGCCGCGATCTGCCACAGTCCGCCCATGCGGAACGACGACTGGCTGCCCGTCAGCGCGGCCTCGTTGGTGGCCGGCGCGATGGCGCTGCTGCTGGCCACGGTGCTGACGACCGACGGCGCCACGACCCAGGACATGTTCCGCACCGTGCAGGCGCAGGGCGGGCGGTGGCTAGGCGGGGCGTTCATGTACTTCCTCGCCTCCGTCGGGCTGATCCTGGGGCTCCCGGCGATCATCGTGTTGGTGCAGGGCCGGGGGCGGCGTACGGCGATGGCGGCGTGCGTGGTGCTGGCGGTGGGATATCTCGGGACGGCGGGCTATGCCGCGCTGCTGATCTTCTTCCGGGCGCTCGTCGTCACCGAGGCGCTGACTGCGACGGCGCTGGAGGCGGCCGCGGAGGAGAACGGGCTGATGACCTTCGTCTTCGCCTGGGTCGGGGCGTTCTACCTCGGGGAGCTGCTGCTCGCGATCGCGCTGTGGCGCGCCGGCACCGACGTCATTGCGCGGTGGGTGCCGATCGCGCTGCTCGGGCACGTGGTGTCGCTGGCGTTCGTGGCTGGGCCGGCTTGGGTCGGGCAGGTGGCCGTCGTGCTCGTGGCGCTGCCCTTGTGTGGGCTCGCGATCAGGGTGGCACAGCGGTAGTCGAGTTGCTCGACGGGTCATTCCCGTCCAAATGGCTCAGGCCGATGCTCAATCAGCCTGAGAACCTCGTTCGGTCCTTTGCACAGCCCAATCAAGGCGCCGGCTGATCGTCTGAGCTCAGGCCGGTTCGGCCCATCCGAGATCGATTAGCTTCTCGTGCACTAGTTCGGCAAGCACCTCATCACCGGACTTCTGTCCAATCTGCGGCGGGTCGGCGAAGCTCAGATGCACGACGTCGTTCGGCACGCGCAGTGATGTCGGGACAGTGTCAGCCGCGATGTCCGCCCGATCCGCGGGCGTTGGCGATATGCCGGCTCGGTCCAGGCCTTCCTGGATGAGGAGCCGTCGCACGTCGAGGTATTGCTCGCCGTAGGTCTCGGCCAGCCCCTGGTTGATGCCCTCGACGATCCGGGAGTAGGTGGCCCCACTGCCTTCGCCCTCATCGGTGGCGTTGATCGTAGACAGAATCAGGTAGCGGTCATCGGAGGTCGCCGCGACCATTGAGGCGATGTCTTCGAGGACATCGCCGACGTTCTGCGGATTGTTGCGGCCAACCATGATGATGTGGACCGCCTCGGCCTGCGCCTCGGCGGAGTCAGGGACGAATGTGACGTCTTCGCCCACCGGCGCTGCTTCCCCCGGCTTATCCGGAGTGAATCCGAAGCGAATGGACTCTTCGGTTCCCTCCGCGTAGGCGGTGAGGGTTCCGTGCACCCCAGCTAAGGTCCCGGGCATCGGCGACGCTTCGTTGGGCTGCCAACCCAGCCGGATGCCGGGATACTCACTTGCCCAGCCGCGATCCTCATTTGTGAACGCCAGGCCGGCTTCGCCGCTAGTGGGGAGGGCTCCAGACTCGACGCGGAACGCGGCCACAACGCCGCCCTGGCGCACCGCGACCGAGCCCGAGAACTCGCCGCTGACCCCACCGTTGTAGATCGTGCTCTCAGGCATCATTTCCTGCAGGTAACGCGGGTATCGGCTCGACATCGAGTCGCCCCACACGGCGATTCCGTGTCGAGTCGCCACCGGCTGCGCAGCGTCATCGACTGTCGAACAGGCAACAAGAGCCGGTAGAAGGGAGAGGACGACGGCGGCGGCTACTCTGATCCCCACACCAACACGCTACGGCGCCCATGTTTCGCATCCTAGTTCTGGCGTCTGCAGCCTAGGATCACGCCATGTCTGAGAGTCGGATCGCTGCGCTGCAAGGTCTCAGAGGGGTGGCGGTCCTACTCGTCGTCATCTCTCACAGCATGACGATGGCGATCGATTCAACTCGATGGAACGACGTGGGCCACGTCTTCTTCGACGGCGGATTCGGCGTGCTGGTGTTCTTCGTCCTCAGCGGTTTCCTTATCACGGGAATTCTGACTAGAGAACGAGAGCGCACTCGAACGATTAGTATCTACAACTTCTATGTACGCCGCTTTCTGCGAATCATTCCAGCCTTTGCCTTTTTCTTAATGGCTATGGGCGTCCTGACGGCGGTGGGCGCGGCTGAAATTCCACGAGCAGACTTTCTGAGAGCCAGCCTACTAGTCTCGGACTACCTTCCGACCGGCTGGCACCTGGGACACACATGGTCACTGTCTGTAGAGGAACAATTCTACATTTTCTGGCCGCTGACGCTCCTCGCATTGAACACGCGGCTCGCATGTAAGGTCGCTGTCGCCGCGATCGTCGTTCTCCCGATACTGCGTGTCGCAACTTATGTCTTGACGCCCGATCTTCAGCCGAGGATCGGTATCATGTTTCACACACGAGCCGACTCGCTTCTGATCGGCTGCGCGGTCGCTCTTCTGCCTATCGCATACCCGAAAGCGTGGTCGTACACCGTCACCGCCGTCATCCGGTATCGCCTGGAGCTGGTCGCGCTGCCTGTCATCTTGGCATCTTCGGCGGCGGGAATATACCTCGGAGGAATCTGGCTTCTGCCGTTTGGGTACACGGTACACAATCTCGCCGCCGCAGCCGTCCTAGTTGCCGTCCTGCAAAATAGGAAGAGCCCGTTGCGCAGGCCGTTGGAATGGCCGCCGCTTGTCTACGTTGGCTTGATCTCGTACAGCCTGTATCTCTGGCAAGAGCCACTGCTTGCGAGTGGCTCCGACGCCTTACCGGTCATCGGCGAAACAGTGTTTGCCCCCATCGCTGCGCTCTTGGTGGCTGCAGCTAGTTACCGCTTCATCGAAGCGCCGTTCCTGGCGTTGAAGAGCAGATTTCAGCGCGCGCCAGCCAATGCGGTCGCTCCGGCATCGGAGTCGGCGTGATCTCAGACAGTCGCTTCTCTCAAGCGGTCGCGCTCGTGTGAGATAGTTCGTCCCACGCGCCAGCGTGGGTGGCACTGATGTTGAACGCGCCGTTCCAGGTGCCGCTGTAAGCCGAGTCGGTGGCGCTGGCGCGTTCGGTGCCGTTGACGCGCACCTTGTGCGAGTTGCCGTTCCACACGACCTCGACCACGTCACCAGCGGCGGGCGTGACGCCGGTGGTGTCGGCGAGGGTGGTGTAGGAGCCGCTGGCGGTCTGCTTGACCAGCCGGTAGAACGTGCTGGTGCGGTACAGGATGTAGCCGGTGGTGCCGGTGCCGGAGGAGAAGCCGTAGGAGATGCCGACCTGGATCATCTCGGAGGAGCCCCGGACCCAGCGGAACGTGCCATAGGCTGCGCCGGAGTTGACGAGCAGATGCTGCTGGGACCCGGAGATGGCGATGCAGGACAGGGCGTTCGACCTGACTCGTGCCACCGGGGTGTGTCAGTGAGGGCCGGTTTGTAGCGAGTCCAGGATCGTCTTGGCGGTCGGGGTGAGTGGGTCGGCGGCGAGGTGATCGTGGCCGGCGATGCGGACGGTGATCTGCTGGAGCGGTCGCAGGGTCGTGATGATCTTCTTGATGCTCATCCCAGTGGTGTTCTGCAGGTCGCGAGCGATCGCGAGCGCCGCGAACACGATGGTGAGGTGAGCCTCGATGGCGTCGCGGGTGTGGTGGAAGATCGGCCGTGCGGCCAGGTCGGTCTTGGACATTCGGAACGACTGCTCCACGTGCCATAGGTCGTGGTAGCTGCTGATGACCTCGCTTGGGGGCATCACGGTGGCGGGGATGTTCGTGACGTAGCCCTTCAGGCCGACCAGTTCACGCGCCCGACCGAGGGAGGCCTCATCGAGAACGGTGGAGCCGTTGCGGGTCTTGACGAACCGTGGCGTCCTGGCGGCCTTCTCGCCCGCGACGACCGCGCGGGCCTTGTTCTCCTGCAGCGTCAGCGTCTTGTTGTCACGTACGGCTCGCTTCGTCGAGTACGCCCACACCGCACGCCACGACTTCGCGTGCACCGCGGGGTCCCAGACCGGCTCGGCCTTGGTCTTGGGGTCCGATGACTTGACCAGGATGCCGCGCTGGTCGCGTGGGGTGATGGTGTCGATGACCTGGCCGTCAGTGAAGGCGGTGCCGTGCCATCGGAAGTGGGACTCCAGATCCTTGGGCGCCTTCGTTACCCGCGACCCGACGATGAACCTCAAGCCCGCCTCGTCGAGCTCGCGCAGGTTCTTCGAGCTGAGCATCCCGGCATCGGCGACCACGACCATGTCGGCGATGCCGTGACGGTCTTGGAACTGCTTGACGATGGGGATGATCGTGAGGGTCTCTGCCTTGTTGCCTTCGAAGCAGCCGATCTCGAGGGGGAACCCTCGCCGGTCGACCAGCAGTCCGACCACGATCTGGGGGTCGACGCGGCGTTCCTTGCTGTAGCCCACCTTGCGTAGGGCGTCTTCGTCCTCTGCTTCGAAGTACAGCGTGGTGACGTCGTAGAGGACCAGGGAGACATCGCCGTTGGTCATGGCGTGCTGGAAGCACGCGGTCGCGATCGTGGCTCGGTAGTCACGCTCCTGGGCGCGCTGCAGCGCACGGAACATCGTGCGCAGCGAGACCGCCGGGGCTCCGATCTCGTGAAGCACCCTGACCGAGTCGGCCTTCGAGGTCGGCTCGATGACCCGGGCCAGCACCAGTTGAGCGAAGGCCTCGTCATCGACGGCGCCGAATCCCAGCCGCGTGTAGGCCTCGGTGAGGACCTGCCACAGCAGCGCTGAACGCTTGCTGGTGATCGGGGCTGGCCGGGCTGGCACACCCTCATCCTCGAGCCCGACGATCTCGAGGTCGAGAGCCTCTTGGCCCTCGTGCATGCGTCGTCGTGCCACCGACATCAGCACCGCGAGTTCGGCCTCGTCGCGAGCCGTGCCCACATGCTCGAGGACCACATCGCGCCCGTCGCGGCGTTCAGCGAGCTGGACCTTTGTACTGCCCGTGCGACCCGGAGCCTTCCGCACGAACACCACCGGCGGACCCTATCGGCCAGCGGGGTGTGTCAAACACATCGCCGGCAACCCCGTGACCTGCACAAACATCGATTCGATCAGCGATCCCGCTCCAAGTGGCACGAGTCAGGGCCCCGGTGGCGGTGCCGGTGGCATCAGGAGCATCCACCCACGAGCCTGCCCCGCTGACGCGGTACTGCACGGAGTAGCCGGTGAGGGTGGAGCCGCCGTCGCTCGCCCGTGTCCAGGTGAGCACGGCCGCGCCCTGCTGGCCGGTAGCAGCAAGTCCGGTGACCTGAGCGGGCACTGTCGCGCCTGGGGCGGTGTAGACCGGGACGGGCGGCGTATAGGTGCCTGCTGAGGTGCCGACCACGGCGTTCAGGCCCTGCTCGAAGTCGTCGCCCAGCCGCGCGGCCAGCACCGTGTTGATGCGGTCGGCGTAGTAGGCGTTGCCGAGGTCGTTGGGGTGGAAGCCGTCGGTGTAGAGCATGGTGTCCATGTCCCAGTCGGCGTCGTGACCGATGGACACCACGTTCGCCCAGTCGTCGGCGACCGTCTGGAGCTCGGCGAGGTAGAGGGCGAGGCGGGCCTGCTGGTCGGCGCCGCCGTTGACGTAGGGGCCGGGCTTCATCCAAGCGATGAGCGGTGGCGACTCCATGAGCGGGTTCACGCCTGCGACGGTGGCTGCCGCCGAGACGGAGACACGGACGGTGTGGTCCCCGTCGCCGTAGCCCGACATCACAATGGCGCCAGTGAAGGTGTCGCGGAAGCCGCCCGTGGAGAACGTTGCGACCGTCGTGCCGGTGCCGGTGCCGGTGCCGGTGCCCGTGTCGGTGACGGTGACGTTGGCCCCGGCGCCGTTCACACACCTCACCCGGATGGCGCAGGCGTCGCCCGTCCAGGCGATGTCGACGTGCGCCCAGCGGTGCCGTCGCTGAGACCTGCGGTCCACCCGGGGCCGTAGATCAGGGAAGCCGAGCTACTCGTCTCGACCGCCCAGGCCGAGAGGTGGTCGAGCATGGCGCGGAACACCTCGCGGGAGGTGGTGCGACCGTGGTCGTCGGCGTAGTTCCGAACGTCGTTGATGACGATGTCGCCGAGGCCGACCATGCCGATGCTGTTGGGCGTCCAGTTGCTCTGGATGCTGGCGAGGATGCCGTAGGAACGTGAGCCGGAGATGCCCCGGTTGGCGGCGACGATCATGCGGTTGCGGGAGGCCACCCGGTCCCAGAACCGGGTGCCATCGAGCGCGCCCGGCCCACCCTTGGCCCACGAGTCACCCTCGATCGTCAGCGACACCATCTCCAGTGCCGGGATCGCGCGCCGGGCATACGAGGCAGAATGGCGGCAACGTCTGAATCCGTTCGTGGTTGGAAACACGTCGCCCACTGTCCGTAGAGCCGATTGCCCAACGGACTCCTTGATCTCCGACCGTTAGAAGGTCTCTAGAGGGTGTGGAGGGTCCTGAGGGCGGCGGCGACGCGGGGGACCTCGTGGACGCGGTAGATGCCGGTGCGGCCGAGGTGGGCGAGGACGGCAAAGAAGTGCTCGGCCGAGCGGACCTCCTCGCCCCACAGGTGGCGGGCGGCGGGAAGGGCGTGGCACAGCGGGAGGCCGAGGGCGCGCAGGCGGAAGGTCTCCAGCAGGACGTGGGACTGGTAGGCCACCCGGGCGTCCATGGTCGGGGCCCAGCGGAAGCCGAAGCCGATGCCCGGGTCGAGGGAGAGGCTGGTGACGCCGGCGGCGCGGGCGGCCGCAATGCGGGCCTCGAACTGCGGGGTCATGTGGGCGATCGGGTCGGCGCCCGGGTCGGCGTCGGGGTCGAGGTCGCGGGGGTGGGTGCCGCCGACGTGGCAGAGGATCACGCTGGCGTCGTACTGCGCTGCCAGGGCGAACATCTCCTCGTCGTGCCCGGACCCGGTGAGGTTGAGGACGCGGGCCCCGGCCTCGAAGGAGGCCTTCACGACGCTCGGGTGGTAGGCCTCGACCGAGACGACGATGCCGTCGCCGGTAAGCCCCTCGATGACGGGGACGAGCTGCTCGACCTGCTGCTCGGCGGCGACGTCCTCGGCGTAGTCCTGGATCGACTCCGCGCCCACGTCGATGAAGTGCGCGCCCTGCGCGACCTGCAGGCGGCCGAGGCGCAGGGCGGCGTCGGTGCCGATGGCGACGGACTCGCGGTACCAGCTGTCCTTGGACAGGTTGACCACGCCCATGATCGCCGGCTCGACGTCGGTGTCGACCTCGCGGCTGCTCGAAGGCGTGGACAGCCGGAACGGCGCGACCGGTGCGTCGAGCAGGTCGCCGTGTTCCTCGACCAGCCTGGCCAGGCGGCGCAGGTCGATCACTGGTCGTCTCCCTGCTGCTTGCTCTGGTCGGCCTTCGTGTAGCGCAGCATCAGGAACTCCTCCGCCGTCAGGACGTGCTGCAACTCGAACTTCGCCGGGTTGTGGAGCATCGTGGTGTCGGGGGTCTTCTCGGTGCCCACCAGCATCGGGGAGATGGTGATGTCGGCTTCGTCGAGCAGGCCCGCGTCCGTCACCTGGTTGAGCAGGCCCGGCCCGCCCTCGCACACGATCCGGCCCAGCCCCTTCTTGTGGAGCTGGTCGATCACGGTCGCGGCGTCCACGTGCTCGCCCGGCAGCTGCACGACCTCCACCCGCTGGCGGGCGTCGTCGACCTTCGTCGGGTCGGCCTTCTCGGTCGTGAACACGATCGGCGTGACGTCGGAGTCCGCGAACGACCCCTCGCCCAGCGGCAGGTCGAGGCTGCCCGAGACGACCGCGAGCACCGGCGCCTTCGCCTGGCCCTGCTGCTCGCGCCGCGCGGCGTCCTCGTCGCGTGCCTTGAGGGGGCCGTACCCCTCGGCCTTCATGGTGCCGCCGCCGACCAGGACGACATCTG
The DNA here is from genome assembly GCF_001627265.1 of Nocardioides sp. REDSEA-S30_B4. Classification (NCBI taxonomy): domain Bacteria; kingdom Bacillati; phylum Actinomycetota; class Actinomycetes; order Propionibacteriales; family Nocardioidaceae; genus Nocardioides; species Nocardioides sp. REDSEA-S30_B4. The sequence continues at coordinate 58,544 of NZ_LUPI01000001.1, forward strand.
CGAAGCGGCGTACGGCGCGCAGGACCGCGCGGTCCGCCCCACCCGACACCGAGCCGCTGAGCCCGTCGTCACCCGCCGCCGCGCCGTCGAGGGTGCTGACCATCATCGCGCGGATGTAGGGGCGCTCGGTCGTGTCGGGCCAGGGGTAGGCATCGGCGAGGTCGTCGTCATCGACCGGTCCGGGCGTGGGGCCGTGGAGCATGCGCACGCTGGTGAACCTACTGGGGTTCACCCAGGTCCTCGGGGGTGGTCGGGGGCGGTGGTCGGGTCGCGGGGTCTCGACGACGGCTCGCTGGCGCTCGCCTGCTCGACCAGCGTCGGTGGTCTCGACGCTCGCTCGTCGCTGGCGCTCCTCGCTGCTCGACCACCTGGGGTTGCGGTGGGTGTGTCGGTTCGAGCAGCAGTGGCAGCGCACCGCCGCCGGTGCCGTGCCCAGCCGTGCCTACCTGCAGCTCGGCACGTCCGACAACGTCCGCTACACCTTCGACGCCACCCGCCCGGAGGGCGATCGGATCACGTCGCTGTGGGTCGACGGCGAGAAGGTCTCGCCGGAGAAGACCTACGACGTCGCCGTGCTCGCACTCGACACCGCCGCCGGGCCGCACGGGACCGACGAGGAGGAGTCGCGACGGATGATCGAGCGGCTCGACGAGGAGTACGACCGGGAGACGGGCGGGCGCTACCGCTTCCGGATGCACGACTACGTCGAGCTGCCGGCCGCCGACGACGAGCCCTGCGGGGTGTTCACCGTCGGCGGGCGCTACTCCGAGCAGATCCAGGCGGCTCTCGAGGGCGCGTCGGCGTACGCGACCTGGGTGGTCGTGACGACGCGCACCAAGTGCACCTACGCCGGGCAGGCCTCGCTCGGCGGCTCCGGCATCCACATGAACGGCTCCTGGTCGCCGGGCAGCGCGCCCGTCGAGCCGGAGAACGTGTCCGGCAGCAAGCACCTCGACATCGAGGTCTTCGCCCACGAGGTCGGGCACAACCTCGGGCTCGAGCACGCCGCCAACCTGCTCCCCGACCACACCGACGACCCGCTCGCCGCGTCGCGGTGGGACGTCGTGACGTACGGCGACACCTCGGCCGTCATGGGCAACAACTCCCGGACGATGCGCTTCTCGGCGTACGAGCGCGACATGCTCGGACTGCTCGGGCCCGACGACCTCGCCGTCGTCGGCGAGACCACGACGCTGACGCTGCGGCCGATCGACGTGGTCGGCGCCGGCACCCGGATGGCGGTGGTGCCGCTGAACGAGCGGCGGGCGTTCGCGCTGGAGTACCGCCCCGCGACCGGTGACGACTGGCCGCTGCGCTGGGACGAGGAGTGGGCCGTCGAGGGGAGCGGGACGCCCGGCCACCCCGAGCTCTACTTCGGCGGCGGACGCGGCGTGCAGGTGCGGGCGCTGGCGACCCCGGTCGACGCCCACGACGCCCGGCTGCCGGCGTACGACGTCGGCTCGGTGCTCGTGCCGAGCATCGGCGTCGCGCGGGAGAACGGGGACGTGGAGGGGTACCGCACCGGGCACGCCCCCGGCACCTCGGTGTGGCTGCCCGGCGGCATCACCGTCGCCTTCGGCGCGCAGGACGACGACGGCGCCGTCGTGACCATCACCCGCCCCGAGGTGGGGCCCGTGGTGGCGTTCGACCCGTGCGCGGCCGACGAGATGACCGGCTACGCGCCCACCGCGACCGGCGGGTCCTGCCGGGTCGCCGACCCCGACGGGAGCTCGCGCGTGTCGCTGCCCTTCGCGCTGCCGGCGGGGCCGCTGTGGACCTCGCGGGTCGTCGTGACCGCGGACGGCGTCGAGGTCGCGCGCGCGGAGATCGACCCGCCCGGCACCTACGGCGACGCGCTGGGCTCGCTGAGCCCGGTCGACTACGTCGGGTTCAGCGCACCGGACGGGTCGGCGGTCTTCGACCTCGAGCTGCCGTACGGCGACACGACCCTCGCCGTCACCACCACCGACCTCGCCGGCCGCTCGACCACCGGCACCTGGACCGTCGACGGCGGCACCCTGGCCAAGCCCGGCCGCCCCACCAACCCGCAGCTGTGGCAGCACTCGAAGAAGAAGGTCGTGCTCTGGTGGGCCAGCGGCGACCCGAGCCCGCCGGGCGTTCGGTTCGAGGTGGCGGTGAAGCGGGGCAAGGGGAAGTTCAAGAAGATCGGCTTCAGGACGTCCTCGACGAAGGTGAAGGTCAAGCGCAAGGACCGGACCGTGCGGTTCAAGGTGCGGGCCGTCGGTGAGGGCGGCAGGAGCAAGTGGGCCAAGTCGGCCACGTTGCGGTTGCGGTAGGCACTTCGGTCGGGGTCTCGACGCCCGCTCGTCGCTGGCGCTCCTCGCTGCTCGACCACCTGAGGGTGCAGCGGTCGGGTCACCGGGTCTCGACCACGGCTCGCTGGCGCTCGCCTGCCCGACCGGCGGTGGGGGGCACATCACCCGGTCGGGATACGTAGATCGACGGACGCCGCGGGTGCCCGCGGATTCCTACCGTCCTCGGACACGCCGGTCACCGATCGGCCCGCGAGTCCGAAGGAGCTCCCCATGCACGACCTGACCGGGCGCGTCGCGCTGGTGACCGGTGCCGCCCAGGGCATCGGCCACGCCGTCGCCACCGCGCTCGCCGAGGCCGGCGCCACCGTGGTGGCCACGGACGTCCGTGACCAGTCCGACCTCGGCGACCACATCCGGACCCGCTCCCACGACGTCACCGACGCCGAGCGCTGGGCGGCCGTCGTCGCCGAGATCGAGGCCGACCACGGACGCCTCGACATCCTGGTCAACAACGCCGGCGTCTCCGGCTACGACCAGCTCCACGAGCTGTCGCTGGAGGAGTGGAACCGGATCATCGGGATCAACCAGACCGGCGTCCTGCTCGGCATGCAGCACGCGCTGCGGCTGATGCGACCCGCCCGCTCCGGCGCGATCGTGAACATCTCCTCCATCTGCGGCGCCACGTCCGTGCCCGGCGTCGCGGCCTACCACGCGTCGAAGCACGCGGTCCTGACGATGACCAAGAACGCCGCGGTGTCCTACGCCCGCGAGGGCATCCGCGCCAACGCGGTGCTGCCGGGGTGGATCCGCACCCCGCTCACGCTCGGCCAGACCGACGAGCTCAACGGCGCCTTCCTCGACGCGACCCCCATGGGCGTCGGCGGAGACCCCGAGGACGTCGCCGCCGCCGTGTGCTTCCTCGTCTCCGACCAGGCCCGCTTCATCACCGGCGTCGACCTCCCCGTCGACGGCGGCTACCTCGCCCGCTGATCGCCGCTGCCCCCCGATGACCCCTGCTGACCCGACCGTTCCCCTCGAGAGGATCCCCATGAACCAGCGCACCGGCCGTCTCCGCGGCAAGGTCGCCCTCGTCACGGGCGGTGCCATGGGCATCGGCCTGGCCACCGCCCGCCGCTTCGCGGCCGAGGGCGCGTTCACCTACATCGCCGACGTCGAGAAGCCCGCCCCCGGCGAGCTGTCGGTCGAGGGCGCCGAGGAGATCACCTACGTCGACCTGGACGTCACCGACGAGGTGGCGTGGGCCGAGGCCGTCGACGACATCCTCGAGCGCGACGAGCGCCTCGACATCCTGGTCAACAACGCCGGCGTCATCGACTACGCCGGGATCGCCGACGTCACCGCCGAGGCCTGGGCCCGCGTCGTGGCCGTCGACCAGACCGGCGTCTTCCTCGGCACCCGCGCAGCGCTGAAGCCGATGCTGGCCCAGCGGTCCGGGTCGATCATCAACCTCTCCTCGGCCTGGGGGGTCGTCGGCTCCGAGGGCGTGGCCGCCTACCAGGCCGCCAAGGGCGGGGTCCGTGGCCTGACCCGCAACACCGCCGTCACCTACGCCCGCGACGGCGTCCGCGCCAACACCGTCATCCCCGGCTGGATCCGCACCCCCCTCGCCGAGCGCCAGGCCGAGGAGAAGAACGCCGAGGTCATCGGCCTGACGCCCCTCGGCTTCGGCGGCGACCCCGACGACATCGCCTGGGGCTGCGTCTACCTCGCCAGCGACGAGTCCCGCTACGTGACCGGCAGCGAGCTGGTCATCGACGGCGGCCTGCTCGCCCGGTGACCGCCCACCGGTGACCGCCCACCGGTGACCGCCCACCCACCACCCCGTCAGGAGACACCCATGACCCGCACCCTCCGCGTCGCCGCGGCCCAGTTCGAGATGCGCGAGGTCTCGTCCTTCGACGCCTTCGCCGACCAGGCCCGCTCGCTCCTGGACAAGGTCGCCGACGCCCGGCTGGTCGTGTTGCCCGAGCTGTTCACCGAGGCACTGTTCACCCTCGACCCCGAGTGGCGCTCGCACGGCATCGAGCGGCTCACCCGCATCGCCGACCACACCGAGGCCTACCGGGAGCTGTTCGCCGGCGAGGCCGCACGACGCGACCAGTGGATCCTCGCCGGCAGCCACCTCGTGGCCACCGAGCGCGGCCACGAGAACGTCGCCTTCCTCTTCGGACCCGACGGCCAGGAGCACCGGCACTCCAAGACCCACATCTTCCCGGCCGAGGCCGACTGGGACACCGCCGAGGGCGACCAGCTGGCCGTCTTCGACGTCGACGGCGTCACCGTCGGCATCGCCATCTGCTACGAGGCCGAGATCCCCGAGGTCGCCACCACGCTCACCGCGATGGGCGCCGAGGTGCTCCTCGTGCCGTCCTACACCTTCACCGAGGCCGGCTTCTGGCGCGTGCGTCACTGCGCCGCGGCCCGGGCCATCGAGGACCAGGTGTACGTCGTGCACTGCCCGACCGTCTCCCACCTCGAGGCCCCGCTCTCGCCGGGCTGGGCCCGCGCGTCGGTGCTCTCGCCGTGCGACCTCGTCTTCCCCGCCGACGGCGTGCTCGCCGAGTCCGCCACCAACGTCGAGGACGTCGTGGGCTACGAGCTCGACCTCGACCTGCTCCACGAGAACCGCCGCACCGGTGCGGCCACCACCCACAAGGACCGCGGCCGGCGGCGCGAGCTCTACGCGTCGTACGCCCACGTCTCGCTCTGACCGACGCCCGCTCGCCCCACGACCCGCGCCACCACCTGCTGCGCCCTGCGAAAGGACCCGCGATGCCTCTCACCCTGCCCGCCGGCAAGAAGATCGCCGTCAACATCGGCTGCGACTTCGACGCCCACTCCGTCTGGATGGGCACCTTCGGCAAGACCAGCCCCAGCTACCTCTCCCGCGGCGAGTTCGGCGCCGAGGTCGGCGTCCCCCGGGTGCTGGACCTCTTCGACCGCTTCGACATCACCGGCACCTGGTGCACCCCGGTGCACTCCATGGAGACCTTCCCCGAGGCCTTCGCCACCATCCTCGAGGCCGACCAGGAGATCGCCGCCCACGGCTGCTTCCACGAGTCGGTGCCCTCGCTGGACGAGGAGACCGAGGTCCGGCTGATGGAACAGACCATCGAGGGCCACCTCAAGCACGTCGGCAAGCGCCCTCGGGGCTACCGCTCGCCGGCGTGGGACTTCACCGAGCACACCCTGGCCCTGCTGGAGAAGACCGGCTTCGAGTGGGACTCCTCGCTGATGGGCCGCGACTTCCAGCCCTACCACCCGCGCCCGGTCGAGGTGCGCTGGGAGGAGGGCTCGGTGCGCGGGCCGGAGAGCCCGATCCTGGAGTTCCCCGTCTCGTGGTACCTCGACGACTTCCCTGTCGGCGAGTACATCCCCGGTGTGAACCAGGGCCTCGGCTCCGCCGAGGTGATGTTCCAGCGCTTCCAGGACCACTTCGACTTCGCCTACGAGCGCGAGACCAACCCGGTCCTGGCGATCACCGTCCACCCGCAGACCATCGGCCGCGCCCACCACCTGCTCGGCATGGAGCGGCTGCTGACCCACATGGCCGGCCACGACGGCGTCTGGTTCGCCTCGCTCAGCGAGATCTACGACTGCTGGACCGACTGACGCCAGCGACCAGCGCACCCAGCCGCCCCAGAACCGCTCTGAACCCCTCAGAACCCTCAGACCCCCCGACGGCAGCGTCGCCGCCACCTTCTCGGATCCACCACCCCAGCGCCGGAGCACCCGGCAACCCAGTGAGGACACCATGAAGACCCACCGCACCCTTCGCGTCGCGGCCCTGGCCGTGACCACCTGCCTGTCGATGGCGGCCTGCTCCAGCGGCGTCACCGACACCGCGACCGGTGGGGACACCGACGCGGAGATCATCGCCGCTCCCGTCGACGACCCCGCCGACCTGAAGATCGCCTACTTCTCCGCCGGCAGCAGCAACTCCTACCTGCAGGCCGCCATCGACGAGGCCAACACCGTGGCCGACGAGCTCGGTGCCGACCTCGACGTCTTCGACGGCGAGTTCAACGCGCAGACGCAGTACGACCAGATGCAGCAGGCGCTCACCAGCGGCAAGTACAACGCCTTCGTCGTCGAGCCCAACGACGGCAACCTCGTGTGCGACATCCTCACCACCGAGGCGCCCGAGAAGGACGTGCTGGTCTCCGTCTTCAACCTGCCCATCTGCGGCCGCGCCACGAGCCTGGGCGAGGAGACCTACCAGCCCGGCACCATCACCTACGTCGGCGGACAGACCCTCGACGTCTACCAGGACTGGGTGCAGGACGTCATCGACTCCCACCCCGACGGCGCCAAGATCGGGCTGGTCTCCGGCCCGGACCTCAACGCCAACACCATCTGCTTCTTCGAGGCCGCGCAGGCCTTCGAGGACGCCGAGGGCTTCGAGGTCGTGGCGCAGCAGACCACCGACTACACCACCCCCAAGGCGTTCGACGCGGCCCAGACGATCGTCCAGGCCAACCCCGACATCGACATCATCATGTCGAACTTCTCCGGCATGACCCGCGGCGTCGTCGAGGCCGTCGGCGGCAAGGACGTCGAGATCTACGACTTCGGCGGCGACGAGTGGGCCCTGTCCCAGCTGGAGTCCGGCGGGCTGGAGAGCTCGGTGATGATGCTGCCGCGTCAGGAGACCCGCGAGGCCATCGAGGCCGTCGCCGACTACGTCTCCGGCGAGGACGTCCCGGTGTTCATCAACCTCGCCGAGTCCGACTCGCTGCCCGGTACGCCGTTCGCGACCCCGGACAACGTCGACCAGTTCTCCGCGGAGTACTGAGCCGCGCCCCACGCCGGCCGTGCCGGTCACCGGACGCCGTCCCCGGTGACCGGCACGGCCCTCCACCGGACCGAGCCCGGTCCGGCGACCCGAACCAGCGACCTGACCCAGCCCACCTCCAGGAGGTCCGATGCCCGTCGCGACCACGACCGCGCCCGACGCGGTCACCCACGCACCGGCGATCCGCTGCCGGGGCGCACGCAAGGTCTTCAGCGGAGCCGTCGCCGTGCAGGGCGCCGACGTCACGGTCCGTCCCGGCGAGGTGCACGCCCTCGTCGGGGAGAACGGAGCCGGGAAGTCCACGCTCCTCGGCATGATCAGCGGCCGGCTCGCGGCCGACGACGGCACCGTCGAGGTCTTCGGCCGCCGGCTCAGCGGCGGCGACCCGCGGGAGAGCCGTGAGCTCGGCCTGGTCACCGTCTACCAGGAGCTCACGATGATCCCCGGCCTCTCGGCCGAGGCGAACGTCTTCCTCGGGCAGACCCGCAGCCGTCGCGGCCTGCTGGACCGCCGATGGATGCGCCGGCGCTACCTCGAGCTGTGCGAGGAGCTGGACGTCCACGTGCCCCCGGGCACCGTCGTACGCGACCTGTCGGTCTCCCAGCAGCAGATGCTGGAGATCATGCGCGGCGTCCAGAGCGACGCCCGGATCGTGGTGCTCGACGAGCCGACCGCGGCCCTGGCCGAGCACGAGCGCGAGACGCTCTACCGGGTGCTGCGGACGCTGGTCGCGCGCGGCACCACCATCGTCTTCGTCAGCCACAACCTCGAGGAGGTCCTCGACCTCAGCGACACCATCACCGTGCTGCGCGACGGCGCCGTCGTGCGCAGCGCGCCGCGAGCGGAGTGGACCCGGCCCACCCTCATCGAGCACATGGTCGGCCGCAGCGTCGACAAGCTCGCCGACCGCGGCACGCACCCGATCGGCGACGAGGTGCTCCACGTCGAGGAGGTCTGCCTCCCGGGCGTCCTGGAGGACATCGCGATGACGGTGAGGGCCGGCGAGGTCGTCGGCCTGTGGGGCCTGGTCGGCTCCGGGCGGACGACGTTCCTGCGCTCGCTGGCCGGGGCCGAGCCGTCCTCCACCGGGCGGATGCGCCTGCACGGGCAGGACCGCGACTGGCCGCGCCGGGTGCGCAGCAGCGTCGACGCCGGGGTCGTCCTGGTCCCCGAGTCGCGCAAGCAGGCGCTGGTCCTCGGCATGGACGCCACCAGCAACTACTGGCTGGGCCGGTCCGCGGCCGGTCGGAAGCCGTTCCTGGACCGTGACGCGGAGGCCGCCGAGACCGGCGAGACCGGTGAGTTCTTCGCGTTCAACCGCGCGCGGGTCGGCGAGCCGGTGCGCAACCTGTCCGGTGGCAACCAGCAGAAGGTGCTGCTGGCCAAGTGGGCCGGCCACCGCCCCGACGTCTTCCTCATCGACGAGCCCACCCGCGGGATCGACATCGGCGCCAAGGCCGAGGTGCTGACCTCGCTGGTCCGGCTCGCGGAGGAGGGCGCCGCGGTCGTGGTGACGTCCTCCGAGCTCGAGGAGGTCCTGGCCATCGCCCACCGGCTGCTGGTCTTCGCCCACGGCCGCGTCGTCCGCGAGATCCCCGCCGACGACCCCGAGTTCACCGTCGACGCCGTCGTCCACCACGGCTTCAGCTCAGGAGAGAACCATGAACCAGTCCACTGACCTCGACCCCGCCCCGGCCGTGGCCGGGGGCCCGGCCCCGAGCCCGACCCAGCGGCTCTCGGCCGCGGTGCTGCTGCAGCGCTACGCCATGATCCTGGCGCTGCTCGGGCTGGTCGTCCTCGCGACCGCGCTCTACCCGGGCTTCGTCTCGCCGGAGAACCTGCGCGACCTGCTGCTGCAGAACACCGCCGTCGGCATCGTCGCCCTCGGCATGACGTTCGTGATCATCTCCGGCGGCTTCGACCTGTCGGTGGGGGCGACGTACGCCCTGGGCGCGACGGTCTCGGCCGGCGTCGCCATCTCCACGGGCTCACCCGCCCTCGGCATCCTGGCCGCCCTCGGGGCCGGCCTGGTGTGCGGCCTGGTCAACGGCCTGCTGGTGGCACGGATCGGCATCAACCCGTTCGTCGCGACGCTCGGCAGCGCCTCGGTGATCTCGGGCGTGGCCTACCTCTACTCCGGCTCGGCGCCGTTCATCGTCTCGGACCCGCAGTTCAAGGTGCTGGCACGCTCCAGCGTCGCCGGCATCCCCACCCCGATCCTGATCCTGGCGGTCACCTTCGTCATCGGCGGCGTGCTGCTCGCCTCCACCCGCTACGGCCGCAACATCTACGCGATCGGCGGCAACCACGAGGCCGGCTGGCTCTCGGGGCTCCGGGTGACCGACCTGACCGCCAGCGTCTACGTGATGACCGGGGCCCTGGCGGCCTTCGCCGGCACGATCGACGCCTCGCGCCTGGGGGTCGGGCAGGCCGACGTGGGGGCCAACATCGCCCTGGACGCGATCGCGATCGTCATCGTCGGCGGCACCTCGCTGCGCGGCGGCGAGGGGGCCGTGTGGCGCTCGGCGGTGGGCCTGCTGATCTTCGCGACGCTGACCAACCTCTTCTACAGCCTCAACCTCTCCCAGAACTGGCAGCTCATCGCCAAGGGCACCATCGTCCTGCTCGCCGTGGCGCTGGACTCCTGGTCGCGCCAGCGACGGTCCTGAGGTCACGGGCGGCTCACTTTTCGGACTCGGGAGACCACAGCGGCCCCACGCCCCGGACCGGCGGCCTAGCCTGGTCCGGGGCTCGGGCCCCGACGCCCAGGATGGGAGGACCTGTGCTCGCCGACGCCCGAACGCCCCATGACCGCGCCGCCGCCCACGAGGTGGTGCTCGACGCCCACGGGGAGCTGACCACGGTGCGGGGCCTCGACGTCGCCGGGGCGCAGACCCGGTCGTGGGAGGACCTGGTGGCCCTGGCCCGCCGGGCCGGGCGGCTCGAGGGTCACCACGAGATCTCCTTCTACTGGCGGGCGGCCGACCGGAGCCTGGCCTTCGCCACGATCCGCAGCGGCGGGGCCGGTGCGCGGACCTCGCTGACCTGGCTGGAGGACTCCACGCCGCCGTACGGCATCACCCAGCGCGAGCTGGAGGTCCTCACCCTGCTGGCGGGCGGCCTGTCGAACGCGGAGGTCGCCGAGCGGCTGTGGGCCAGCGTCCGGACGGTCACCACCCACGTCGAGCGGCTGCTGACCAAGCTCGAGGTGCGCACGCGCGCCGCCGCGGCCGCCGTGGCCGTCGAGGAGAGCCTGCTCCTGCTGCCGGTGCCGGGCGGCGCAGCCGGCTTCGAGCGGCTGCTGCTGGGGATCCTCAGCACGGAGGACGAGGAGCCCACCCCACCGCCGATCGTCGGCGGGCTGGTGCGTCCGGGGACACCCACGGCCCCGACCGTCCCGAGCCGGCGCCGCTCGGTACGCCGCCCGATCCTGCTCGGCAGCGCCTTCCCCGTCACCGGGGAGATCGCCGAGGACGGCGAGGAGATGATCCGGGCCAGCCAGCTGGCCATCAGCCAGCTCAACGCCCGCGGCGGCATCGGCGGGCGGCACGTCGAGCTGGTCAACGTCGACCTCGACATCAAGGACCCCGGCTCCATCGAGCAGGCGTTCTCCGAGCTCGCCGGGCGCGACGTCGACGCCCTCGTGTCCGGGTACCTCGGCGACCAGCAGGTCGCGCACGAGATCGCGGCCGAGCACGGTGCGCCGTACCTCCACGCAGCGACGCTGGAGTCGATGGTGCGCCTGGTCGAGGACAACCCCGGGCGCTACGGCCACATCTTCCAGATCTGTCCCAGCGACACGAACTACGGGCCGGGCTTCGTGCACGCGCTCACCGAGCTGCGCGACAGCGGCCAGCTCGAGACGACCTCGCGCTCGCTGGCGATCGTCCGGGGCCGCTGGAAGCTCGGCGACCTCGGGATCGACCGCGCCGTGCGGATGGCCGAGCGTGCCGGGTGGGAGCTCGACTACGTCGTCGACGACGTGAGCGGCGAGGAGGCGTGGGCCGAGCAGGGGCGCCGGGTCGCCGAGCTCGCGCCGGCGGCCGTCATGATCGGCAGCTACTTCACCCACGAGACCAGCACCTTCGTGCGGTCCTTCCAGGCCGACCCGTCCCCGACGCTGCTGTACGCGCTCTACGCCCCGTCCATCCCGCGGTTCCGGGTCGAGATGGGGCCGGCGGCCGAGGGGCTGCTGTGGGCCACCACCACCGGCACCTACTCCGACGGGGTCGCGCGGCGCTTCATCGACTCCTACCGCCGCGAGTGGGCCGTCCCGCCCGGCCGCTCGCACGCCGGCATCGCCTACGACCGGGTGCGCCTGCTCGCGCAGGCCTGGGCCGCCGCCGACTCGCCGCGCGACTTCGGGTCGGTCTCGGAGAGCCTGCGCCACGGGGTGCACCGCGGCGTCAACGGCGCCTACAGTTTCGCCGGGGCCGGGCAGGCCGCGCTCGCCTACCCGCTGGCGACGCCGGACCCGTCGATCTCCATGGCGCACCTGGTGTTCCAGATCCAGGACAACCGGCAGCGGATCGTGCACCCCTCGCCCTACACCGAGGCGCGGCTGCGGACCCCGGCCTGGTGGCCGGGCTGATCTCACTCGCCGCGGGTCGGGGTCGGAGCGGGGTTGTGCGGGGTTGTTCGGGGCTGGGCTGGTCGGGGCTGGTCGGGCCGGGGCCGGTCAGGTCAGGGCGTCCGGCCGGTCCTTGAGGCGTACGCCGGTGGCCCCGAGCCGCCGGGCCCCCTCCATCAGCGAGGCGAGGGTGCGGGCGGCGGTGGCGTGGTCGAGTCCGTGGGGCGGGCGGATGTTGCTGACACAGTTGCGGGCGGAGTCGGGGGTGCCGGGGCGGGCGCCCCAGGTGAGGTAGGCCCCGAGGCTGTCGCTGCTGGACAGGCCCGGCCGCTCGCCGACCAGCACCAGCGTCATCGCCGCGCCGAGATGGGCGCCCACGTGGTCGCCCATCGCCACCCGGGCCTGGACCGCCAACCACGGGGGCGCCACCTCCAGCTGCGGGACGAGGGGGAGCAGCGCCTCGAGCAGGGGCACCGCGTGCCGGTGCACGGCCAGCGCGGACAGGCCGTCGGCCACCACGACCGCGAGGTCGGGACGGCCTGGGCGGTCGGCGAGGATCGGGTCGGCGGGGATCGGGTCGGCGGGGGAGAGGGGCGCAGCCGGCGTACGTCCCAGGTCGGGGCGCGCAAGGTAGGTCGCGCGATCGGGGGCCGCACTGGTCAACGGCACCGGGTCACCGAGGCCGAGCCCGGCGAGCGCGGCGGTCATCGCCTCGACGTCGAGGGAGGCGTGGACGGCATCGCGCGCGACGGCGTGGGCGGCCTGCAGCTCGAGCAGCCGGCGGGTGGGCACGGAGTCGCCGGCGCGACCCAAGCCCACGCGGGCGGTGGTGGTGGGTCGGAGCGCCGCCCAGAAGTCGGGGCTCGGCTGTCCGCTCGGCCGGTCGGTCGGCTGGTCGGTCTGCTCGGTCACCGGACCAGCTCCTTGAGCAGGCTGCGGCTCGGGTCGACGTCGAGGATGCGTCCGTCCGGCGCCGCGAGGCCGACGCCCTGCAGCCACGCCTCGAACTCCGGCGCCGGCCGCTTGCCGAGCACCCGGCGCACGTAGAGCGCGTCGTGGAAGGAGGTCGACTGGTAGCCGAGCATCACGTCGTCGGCGCCCGGCACCGCGATCACGAAGGTGCACCCGGCGACACCCAGGAGCGTGAGCAGGGTGTCCATGTCGTCGTCGTCGGCCTCGGCGTGGTTGGTGTAGCAGACGTCGACGCCCATCGGCAGGCCGAGCAGCTTGCCGCAGAAGTGGTCCTCCAGGCCGGCGCGGACGATCTGCTTGCCGTCGTAGAGGTACTCCGGGCCGATGAACCCGACCACGGTGTTGACCAGGAACGGGTCGAAGGCGCGGGCCAGGCCGTAGGCGCGGGCCTCGAGCGTCTGCTGGTCGACGGGCCGACCGCCGGTGCCGTGGTGGGCGTCGGCGGAGAGCGCGGAGCCCTGCCCGGTCTCGAAGTACATCGCCTGCGTGCCGACCGTGCCGCGCCCCAGCTCCTGCACCGCGGCGTGCGCCTCGGCGAGCTGGGCGATCGTGACCCCGAAGCCGTTGTTGGCGCCCTGGGTGCCGGCGATCGACTGGAACACCAGGTCGACCGGCTCGCCCGCCTCCATCAGGTCGATCGTGGTCGTGACGTGAGTGAGGACGCACGACTGGGTCGGGATCTCGTAGCGCTCGCGCACCTCGTCGAGCAGCCGCAGCAGTCGGGTGACCGTCTCCGGGCTGTCGGAGGCCGGGTTGATGCCGATCACCGCGTCGCCCGAGCCCAGCAGCAGCCCGTCGAGGACCGAGGTCGCCACCCCGGCCGGGTCGTCGGTGGGGTGGTTGGGCTGGAGACGGGTCGAGAGGCGGCCCGGCAGGCCCAGCGTCGTACGGAACGCGGTGGTGACGCGGCACGCCGCCCCGACGGTCACGAGGTCCTGGTTGCGCATCAGCTTGGAGACCGCGGCGACCATCTCGGGCAGCAGCCCCGGGCCCAGCCGGGCGAGCGTGGTCGCGGCGTCGGGCGCGACGGCGACCGTGAGCAGGTGGTCGCGCAGCTCGCCGACGGTCATCGAGCGGATCGGCGCGAAGGCGTCCGTGTCGTGCCGGTCGAGGATCAGCCGCGAGACGTCGTCGGTCTCCGGCGGGACGACGTGCTCGTCGAGGAAGCGGGTGAGCGGCACGTCGGCCAGCGCGTGTCTCGCCGCTGCGCGCTCCACGTCGCTCTGGGCCCCGCACCCCGCCAGGCGGTCCCCGGACCGGGCCGGGCTCGCCCTGCCGAGCAGGTCGACCAGCCCGTCGAACTCGAACGTGCGGCCGGCGAGGGCCTGGCGGTACCGCATGCGTCCTCCTGGGCTCCTGGGGCTGGGCGACGGGTCGACCCTAGGGCCGGCGCGGCGCCCGTGGCATCCGTCGAACGACGTACGGCGGCTGGCGGTGTGGGGCCGGGGCTGTGGAAAGCCGGGTGTCGTCGTCGGACGTGCGGCGTACCGTGGAGGACATGAGCCACCGGGCCAGCGACGACGAGATCCGCGACCAGGAGCGTGAGGAGCGCGAGGAGGTCGTGGACGTCGACGACGCTACGGCGATGGCTGCCTTGGCGAAGGTGATGAAGCGTGACGCTGAGCTGCTGAAGCGTCTGGCGCGGTGACCCGCCGACTCACTGTCGCTCTTGTCTCGGCGTACAACGAGGTCCTCTGCGCCGACACCGGCGAGAACCACGCGCTCCTGGACGCTGTGGGGCTGGCTGCCGCGCTGGAACGCCCCTGGTCCGGATACGGCGACTTCGAGGCGTTCCCGTCGATGTTCGACAAGGCCGCGGCGCTGCTGCACGGAATGGCCGCTCGTCAGGTCTTCGAGAACGGCAACAAGCGCACAGCCTGGGCGGCCGCCGTGGCGTTCCTGGACTTCAACGGCATCGACCTCGGGTACGTGCCGACCGTGCACGCCAACATGTTCGTCCGGGCTGTGGGCCTCGACCACTCGCTCGAGATCGCGGACGTGGCAGAGTGGTTCGAGGTGACCTACGAGCTGGGGCGTGCGCGGCCTTCCTGACGTCGCGCAGCGGGTGGCCGGCGGACTGTCGCCGCCACGCCCTACCCTCGACCGCAGCACAGGAGCCCTGGGAATGCGGCAGCGGGAGGTGGCATGGAGCTCGACGAGATCCGGATGCTCGCCGACACCAGCCCGGCCTGGCGTCTGCTCCGTGCTCGCAACGCGCCGCTGGTGCTGGCGTTCCTCGGTCGCCTCTTCGTCGAGCAGAACGAGGGTGCTCGCCCGCAGGCTGCGTTGACCGAGGCGCTCGACGACTTCCTGTGGGCGGCCAACCAGCAGCTGGCGGAAGGCGAGAGGTACACCGGGTCGCCGGCCACCTACCTCGACGATTGGTCGGCGCCCGGTGCCGGCTGGTTGCGGCGCTTCTACCCGCCCGACGGCGACGAGGCGCACTACGACGCCACCCCCGCACTGGAGAAGGCCTACGCCTGGGTCGGGTCCCTCCGAGCGCGTCCCAGCATCGGCACCGAGTCACGGCTGCACACCCTGGTCGACCTGCTGCGCCAGATCGTCCATGGGGCGCAAGCCGACCCGGAGACCCGTCTCGAGGAGCTCCGCCGCCGTCGCGCGGAGATCGACGCCGAGATCGAGGAGGTCGAGGCCGGGCGCGTGCGGGTGATGGAGGGAGCGGCCCTGCGCGAGCGCTATCAGTTCTTCGCCAGCACGGCACGCGAGCTGTTGGCCGACTTCCGCGAGGTCGAGGAGAACTTCCGGTCGCTGGACCGGGCTGCCCGTGAACGCATCGCCACCTGGGACGGCGGCAAGGGCGACCTGCTCGCCACGCTCGTGGCCGACCGCGCCGACATCGCCAGCTCCGACCAGGGACGGAGCTTCCAGGCGTTCTACGACTTCCTGCTCAGCCAGGAGCGCCAGGACGAGCTCGCCGACCTGCTGGAGCAGGTCCAAGCCCTCGAGGAGATCGACGTCGACCCGCGGGCCCGCCGTGCGCACCACGACTGGTACGACGCGGCCGAGCGCACCCAGGCGGTCGTCCGCTCGCTCTCCGAGCAGCTGCGGCGCTTCCTCGACGACCAGGTGTGGCTGGAGAACCGACGGGTCCTCGAGCTGGTCCGGCAGATCGAGGCCTCCGCGCTGGCGCTGCGGGCGGCACCCCCGGCGGTCGGGCTCGAGGTCGACGAAACCGAGGTGAAGCTCAGCCTGCCGTTCGAGCGGCCGCTCTACGACGTCCGTCCCGCGAGCCAGGTGGACTCGAGGATCCCCACGGGGGAGGTGGAGGAGATCGACACAGCCGGGCTGTTCGACCAGACGTTCGTGGACACCGCCCGGCTCGCCGAGCAGCTGCGCGCCGTCGTACCCTCCCGCAGCTCGGCGCTGCTCCACGAGGTCATCGAGCTCTACCCCCTGCGCGACGGACTCGCGGAGCTCCTCGGCTACCTCGCCCTGACCGACGAGGACCTGCGCGTCGAGCTCGACGAGAGCCGCACGATCACCGTCTCGTGGCACGACGACCGGGTCGGCACGCGGACCGTGCGCATGCCGCAGGCCACCGTGGTGAGATCGTGAGGCCACGATGAGGACCGAGCAGGAGACCGCAGCCTCCGTCGCGGTCATCACCTTGATGCGCGGAGTCGTCTACCGCGAAGCCCAGGAGCAGGTGTGGCAGACCCTGCTGCGCCACGGGGCGCCCGTGCGCGACCACTTCGACATGATCGGAGTCGATGTCGTCGTCGACGAGACCGAGGGCTACGCCTACCTCCGTGCCCGTGACGAGGAGGACGGTCTGCCCCGCCTGGTCAAGCGTCGCAGCCTCTCCTACCCCGTCAGCCTGATGCTGGTCCTGCTGCGCAAGCGGATGGTCGAGTGGGAGTCCACGTCCCAGGAGCCACGGCTGATCCTGACCCGAGACCAGATCGCGGAGATGGTGTCGCTCTTCCTCGCCGACACCCCCAACCAGGCGCGCCAGGTCGATCAGGTGGACACCACGATCGGGAAGGTGGTCGACCTCGGCTTCCTGCGCCGGCTGCGTGGGCAGCGCGACACCTTCGAGGTCCGCCGCGTCCTCAAGGCGTACGTCGACGCGCAGACGCTCGCCGACTTCGCGGCCCGTCTCGAGGACTACCGCGGCGCCGCCGGAGGTGCGCGGGATGAGTGACGGTCTCTTTTCGGCCCTGGAGCTGGACGGGCCGTCGGCGGCGCGCGTGGGGTGGCGGCTGCACCGGATCGAGGTGCTCAACTGGGGGACCTTCGACGGACGTGTCTGGGCGTTGCACCTCGACGGTGAGAACACCCTGCTGACCGGCGACATCGGCAGCGGCAAGTCCACCCTCGTCGATGCCGTGACCACCCTGCTGCTCCCGGCGCACCGCATCTCCTACAACAAGGCCGCCGGCGCCGAGTCGCGCGAGCGCTCCTTGAGGTCCTACGTCGAGGGGCACTACAAGTCCGAGCGCATCGAGAGCACGGGCACCTCGCGACCGGTGGGGCTGCGCGACCACCGCTCCTACTCGGTCATCCTCGGTGTCTTCGCCAACGACGACGCCCCGGAGCCGGTCACCCTGGCCCAGGTCTTCACCCAGCGTGATCGGGCCGGACAACCGGACCGGTTCTTCGTCACCGCCGAGCGCGACCTGGCCGTGGAACGGGACTTCGCGGGCTTCGGCACCGACCTGAACGCGCTGCGACGGCGCCTGCGCGAGGCCGGCGCCAGCGTCGACAAGGACTTCCCGGCGTACGGCCAACGGATGAGGCGCCTCCTCGGCATCGCCTCGGAGCAGGCGCTGGAGCTCTTCCACCAGACCGTCTCGATGAAGTCGGTGGGCAACCTCAACGACTTCGTGCGCACGCACATGCTGGAGCCCTCGGACCCGACCGAGCGGATCGCCCAGGTGGTCGCCCACGTCGAGGACCTCACGCGTGCCCACGACGCGGTGCGCCGTGCCCAGGACCAGCTGGCGGCCCTGGACCCCCTGCTGATCACCTGCGACAAGCACGATGCCCTCGCCGAGGAGCGGGCTGCGACGGGTCGCCGCCGCGATGCCGTGGCGCTGTTCTTCACCGAGCACAAGATCGGCCTGCTCGAGCAGAGGCAGACCTCCCTGGGGAAGACCCTGGACGCCCTCGCGACCGAACGTGTGGGCATCACCTCACGTCTGGAGCAGGCGCGAACGCGGCAGGCCAGATTGATCGGCGAGCGTGCTGCAGCAGGCGGTGACCGGGTCGCCGACCTCGAGCAGACGGTCAAGGAGCTGCGCGAGCTGGCCGAGCAACGCAGGGCACGGTCGGAGAAGTACGCGCGGCTGCTGGAGGACGCGGGGCTGGACCAGGTCGTCGACGGCCAGTCCTTCCACGAACGGTCGGTGGAGGCGCGGGCCGCGTACGACGAGGCCGCCCCGCAGCTGCGTGCGTTGGACGCCGGACTCGCCGAGGCGATGGGTCGTCGCGCCGGAGTCCGCGAGCAGGTCGCCGACGTGCGGGCCGACCTGGACAGCCTGGCCGGACGACCGACCAACCTGCCCCGGGAGAGCCTTCGCCTGCGCGAGCGGCTGTGCGCAGAACTGGGGCTCGCCGAGGACGAGGTGCCCTTCGTCGGAGAGCTTCTCGAGGTCGCCGAGGAGCACTCCTCGTGGCGGGGTGCCGCCGAGCGCGTGCTCCGGGGGTTCGGACTGTCGCTGTTGGTGCCGCAGCGTCATTACCGGCAGGTCGCCGACTGGGTCGACAGCCACCACCTGGGTGCGCGCCTGGTCTACCACCGGGTCCCCGAGCGTCAGGTGCGCGTGCAGCCCGATGCGGACGGCATGCACCTGCGCCTCGTCGACACGTTGCTCCTGGAGCCGGGGCCGTTCGAGACCTTCCTGGCCGGAGAGCTGCGACGCCGTGCCGACCACCGGTGTGTGGACTCGGTGGCGGAGCTGGCCGAGGCCGAGCGCGCGGTCACGCGGCAGGGCCAGGTCCGTGCCGGCGCCCGCCACGAGAAGGACGACCGGCGACGGGTCGACGACCCACGCTCGTGGGTCCTCGGTCGGTCGAACGCTCGCAAGATCGAGGCCCTGACAGAGGAGCTGCACCGGTTGCAGGAGGCGCTGACGGCTGCCGAGGCCGAGGTCGAGTCCGTCGAGGCGGACAGGGACGCGGTGCGTCAGCGGGCCGAGACGTTGAGCAACGTCGCGCAGTTCGGGTCCTGGACAGAGGTCGACGTCGCCACTCCGATCGACCAGGCCGAGGCAGCCGAGGCGGAGCGCCGGCGCCTGTTGGCCGGCTCGTCGCGACTGGCCGAGGTGGACCGTGCCCTGTCGGCCGTCGAGGAGGAGATCGCGAACCTCGACGAGCGACGCACCGACGTCGACGGACGTCTTCGCGTCGCTGAGTCCGATCGCGACCGCAGCGCCCGTGACCTGGCCGTCGCCGGCGACCTCGTGGCCGCAGCGGGCGAGGAGGTCGTGGCGCTGGCTCGCGCGGAGTACCCCACCCTGGCCCCGCGCGCGGTGGACGTCACCGAGCCCGGCGAGTGCGACCGGCGGGCGGGCGACGTGGCGCGGTCGCTCACCGCCGACATGGAGCGGCTGCAGCTGCAGATGAACGGCCTCGCCACGTCGGCGCAGACGCAGATGACGGCGATCAAGGCGCAGTGGCCGGCTCTCACGACCGAGATGGACGCCTCCATCGCGGCGGCCGGGGAGTACCGAGCGTTCCGCGATCGGGTCCGCCGTGACGACCTGCCGAAGTTCGAGGCCGAGTTCAAGCGCCAGCTCAACACCAACGCCATCCGTGACCTGGCCGGGCTGGCCACCTGGTTGCGGCGCGAGGCCGACGACATCCGTGATCGCGTCGAGCTCATCAACGAGTCGCTCCACGCCATCGACTACTCCCCGGGCCGCTTCATCAAGCTCCTCGTGGAGCCGACGGTGAACACCGAGGTGCGTCAGTTCCGCGAGGACCTCCGGGCGGTGACCCGCGGTGCGCTCGACGGCGACAGCGACCAGTACTCAGAGCAGCGCTTCCTCGACGTCAAGCGCATCGTGGACCGGTTCCGCGGGCGGGACGGCCACGCCGACAGCGACAAGACATGGACCCGGCGCGTCACCGACGTTCGCACGTGGTTCACGTTCTCGGCCGCCGAGCTGGAGCGCGACACAGGGGTCGAGCACGAGCACTATCGCGACTCCGACGGCAAGTCGGGCGGACAGAAGGAGAAGCTCGCCTACACCATCCTGGCGGCGTCGCTGGCCTACCAGTTCAAGCTGCAATGGGGCACCACGGCGTCGCGCGACTTCCGGTTCGCGGTCATCGACGAGGCCTTCGGACGCGGGTCGGACCTCTCGACGCGCTACGCGCTGTCCCTCTTCGGACGGCTCGGGCTCCAGCTGCTCATCGTCACCCCGTTGCAGAAGGTCCACGTGATCGAGCCGTACGTGTCGGCCATCGGGTTCGTGGAGAATCGCGACGGTCGCGACTCGCGCGTGCAGACGCTGACCGTGGAGGACTACCGCCGGCGTCGCGACGGTCATGGCTGACCGCGCGACGTGGTCGACTCCCGACGTCGTCGCCGCTCGGCTCCGGCCACGGTGGCGGTCGGGGGCGCTGCTGGCGGCGTACGCCCGCGGGGAGGCCTTCGAGCCCGTCCGGGTGCGGTTGCGCGGTCCGTCGGCCCGTGAGCTCGGTGAGGACCTGGAGGCCGTGCGGTCCTGGAGCCGTGCGTGGGAGCGCGAGGCGCCCGGCCGGTTCGAGATCGAGCGACGCTCACTGGGAGCGCGGACGGTGGGCGCATCGGAGCTCCCCGTAGCCGTCGTGGTCACGGACTGGGAGCAGGCGTGGCGCACGCTCGCTGTCGAGGGCGACGTGCAGGCCTGGCGCTCGAGGGTGGAGCTCGTGCGAGCCGACGCCGAGGTGCTGACGTGGGTGCTGGGTCATCCGCACGCCGCGCTGGCGGTGCCCGAGGAGGAGTGGATGCTCGTGCTGTCCGCTCTGGGATGGTTGCGTGCTGAGCGGGGGAGCGGTCGCCGGTTGCGCGAGATCACCGCGCCCGGCGTCGACACCAAGTGCGTCGAACGGCATCGAGGTCTGCTGGCCGGGGTGCTCGGGGTGTCGGCGTCGACGGACGGGTTCCTGGCCGGGTTGGGGCTGGTCGGGCCGCCCGCTCGGTTGCGCCTGCGGCTCGGCGCCGAGGTGGGGGAGGGGCCGCTGCGCGACGTCACCGCCCCGGTGGAGGAGTGGGCGGCGCTCGACCTCGACGTGGCCTCGGCTGTGATCGTGGAGAACGAGACCACGTTCCTCACGGTCCCGGTCCCGCGACGAGGGGTGACGATCTTCGGGGAGGGCTTCCGGGTGTCCCGTGCCGGGCGGCTGCCCTGGCTGGCGAAGGTGCCCGTGCACTATTGGGGTGACCTCGACACCCACGGGTTCGCGATCCTCGACCAGCTGCGCGCGTGGTTGCCGCAGACGAGGTCGTTCCTGATGGACGAGCAGACACTGCTGCAGCACCGCGAGCGTTGGGTCGCGGAGCCGTCGCCGACCACGGCGGACCTGACGCGACTGACCGCGGCTGAGCGGGGGGTCTACGAGGACCTGGTGACCGACCGCTACGGCGATCGGGTGCGTCTCGAGCAGGAGCGCGTCGACTGGGCCTGGGTGAGTGATCGGTGGCCGGTCGAGGCCTGAGCCATGGTCGGTCGAGTGATCGGCTTCGTCTCGCGCCCCGGCCGTACGCAGCCGCCCTTCAGCCGGCGGACGGGACCTCGCACCACAGCAGCATCTCTGCGGCTCGGGCGGCGGCGTGCGGCGGCAGGCACTCGGCGAGCACTCGCCACCGGTCTCGCTTGGCCGGTGTGGCGTGCCGGGCCAGCCGCTCCGGCGTCAGGTGCGGGTCGAGCATCAGGTCGGCGATGGTGTGCCTGTGCGTCCGTACGTGCTCGCGTCCTCGGTCGGCGAGCCGCAGCGCCGCGTCGACGGCTTGGCCGATGACGCGGTCGGGCCCCTGACGGTCACGCCCGAGGTCGTGGTCGTGCCCGAGGCCGAGCAGGGAGGTCCAGGACTGGTGCGGCAGGTCGCTGGTGGTCGAGGACTCCGAGAGGTAGGAGAAACCCGTCGGGATGCGGCCGGCGCGGCACCGGGTCGCCAGGATCTCGATCCAGTGGTGCGGGCTCCGGGCCACGGCCCTGGCCGTGACCTCGTCGATGGGGAGCGGGCGCCAGTCGAGGGCCGTGCCCGGGCCTGCTTCGACCGGGACCAGCCGACCGAGCACGTGGCTGCCCGGCGGGACCTGCTCGGTCAGGCCGAGGTCGAGCACCTCGTGCTCCTCCCCGGACTCAGCATCGACCAGGGCCAGGGACTCGCCCCGGGTCTCCCCGACGCGGAAGCCGCCCATCGGGGCGCCGGCCCAGCGTCGTACGCCGGAGCGGTCGACGAGCTCGGGAGCGGCGGCGACCAGCAGGTCGGCGAGCGCGTCGCCCTCGTGGACGTCTGCCTGGCGTGTCACCCAGTCGCGCGCGAAGAGGTAGGCGGGGACCTGCTCCGGGTGCTCGCACCCGATCCGGGAGACGTCGACGCCACCGGGGTGACCCACGACGACGCCGAGCTCGATCGCCGTAGGGATCGCGTGGTCCTCGCGACGCGGGAGTCGACGCGCCACCTCGGTGAGGTGTCTTGCGACCATCCAGCCTGGCGCGGCGTCGCCGAGGCCGGCCAGGATCCTCAAGCGTTGGCCGTGCGTCGACCGTTGGAAGAACGGGACCGAGAGGTGCTGGCTGGCGGCGGTCTCCCAGTCGCCTCGGAGCTCCGCCTCGTGCGCGCGGGCATACGCGGCGAGATGGTCGTCGGTGAGCTGGCTGGTGATGGAACGGTACGGGCGTCGGGTCATGCTCCCGAGCGTCGGCGATCAGCGGGGCCTTCCGGGGCGAGTGGAGGGAGCCTGTGGATGCGGCCGCTGGTCGTGGGGGCTGTGGACGGCTGGCGGGTTCGGCGGCGGCAGCGTCGGGATACGACGAATTAGTTCTCACCCTTACTGCGCAGTAAGGGTGAGATCTGATTCGTCGTATCCCGCGACGGTCCGCCGATCGAGCAGGACCGCGCCGCCGATCGCGACCAGCCACACGCCCGAGAGCGTGAGCAGGGCCCGCTCGAAGCCGGTGTCGCCACCGCCGTACGCCGCCATCAGGGCGACCGAGACCGCCGAGCCGGCGGTGAAGCCGAGGTAGCGCAGGACCTGGTTGAACGCCATCGCCGAGCCGGTCTCGGCGGCGGGGACGTGGGGGACCATCAGGACCGCGAGGCTGGAGAAGGTGAAGCCGGAGCCGAGGCCGCCGAGCGCCATCACCGCGAGCGCCTGCCACAGGTGGTCGTGCCACACCGCCAGCGCCAGCGTGGCGCTCATGAACATCAGGCTCCCGGCGGGCAGCAGGACGCGATGGCCCACGCGCGCGAGCACGAGGCGGGCGAGCTGGTTGCCGAGGACCGACATGAGGGAGTACGGCACGAGCACCATGCCGGCCGCGAGCACGCTCTCCCCGAGGCCGAAGCCCGGGGAGTCGGCGCGGACCAGGACGACGACCAGGGTGAGCAGGGAGTACATCCCCAGGCCGGCGACGATCGCCACCAGGTTGGGCGCCGCGATGCCGGGGCGCACCGCCAAGCGGAGGTCGACGAGGGGGAACCTGCTGCGCAGCGTGTACGTCGTCCAGCCGGCCAGGCCGAGCACCCCGAGCGTCCCCAGGCCGATCGTCCGGGCGCTGGTCCAGCCCCACACCTCGCCCTCGGAGATCGCCAGCAGCGTCGCCAGCATCGCGACCGTCAGCCCCGCCGCCCCGACCCAGTCGACGCGGCCGCGCTCGTCGCCCGGGGCCGGTGGCACGAAGCGCCACGCCATCAGCAGGCTGATGCCGGTCAGCACCGCGCCGAGCAGGTAGGCCGCGACGAGCCCGCCGAGCTCGGCCATCAGCGCGGTGAGGGGGTACCCCAGGCCCGCGCCCGCCACCATCGTCACGCTCAGCAGCGCGATCGCGCGGGAGGTCCGCTCGCCGGTCGTCTCGTCCCTGGCCACCGCCATCGCCAGCGGCACCAGCGACATCCCGATGCCCTGCAGCGCCCGGGCCGCCACGAGGACACCGAACACGCCCAGCGGCACCGACACCGCGGCCAGGACGGTGCCGGCCAGGACCGTCGCCAGGCCCGCGAGGATGGTCGGGCGGCGTACCCTCCCCGCCGCGAAGCGGCCCACCACCGGCGTGCTCACCGCCCCCGCGAGCAGAGCGGCCGTCAGGCTCCACTGCGCGGTCGTGAGGCGGACGTCGAAGGCGTCGACCACGCTCGGCACCAGCGGCGCCCCGAGGCTGCTGGTGATCGCGGTGATCGTGGTCAGCAGGGCGAGGGTGGTGAGGAGGAGGGGGCGGGGCGCTGAGGGGTGTGGTCTCGACGCCCGCTCGTCGCTGGCGCTCCTCGCTGCTCGACCACCGGGTGCGGCCGACGCGGTCCCCCGGTTGTCCACGTCAACCACGGTAGGTGCTGAGGCGGGCTGACCCGGTGTCCACGCCTCGTTCTAGGGTGGTCCGGTGAGCGAGGACACATCTCGGACCGTCCCTCCGGCCTCGGCCCAGACCGTGCCTCCCGTGCTGTGGGAGCCCGCCGCGTGGGAGGACTCCCGGCTGGGCCGCTTCGCGCTGCGGCTGGAGGCCGACTACGGCGTCGACCTCGGGCGTGACTACGAGGCGCTGCGCCGGTGGAGCCTGGAGCACCTCGACACCTTCTGGCTCGAGGTCTGGCGCGAGCTGCGGCTGCCGGCCTCGCCCGAGCCGACGGTGGCGCTGGCCGACGAGCGGCTGCCGGGGGCCGTGTGGTTCCCCGAGGTCACCACCAACTACGCCGAGGCGATGCTCGCGCCGCCGCTGGAAGGGCCCGCTGGTCCTGCTGCTCGCGACCGCCTCGCTGGGGGCGGTGTTCTGCTCGGTGGCCCCTGAGTTCGGCACCCAGTCGGTCGTCGACCGGCTCGGGCAGATCGAGCCGAGGGTGCTGATGGTCGTCGACGGCTACCAGTACGGCGCCAAGCCGGTCTCGCGCGAGGCGGAGGTCGCCGAGGTGCTGGCCGCGCTGCCGACGGTGACCGGCGTGATCCACCTGCCCTACCTCGACGCCGCCTCGACCGGCCCCGCCGGCACCGACTCCCGCCACACCGTGCTGTGGGCCGACCTGCACCCCGACCTGCGCGAGGTCGTGGCCTTCGAGCCGGTGCCCTTCGACCACCCGCTCTACGTGTTGTTCTCCAGCGGGACCACCGGGCTGCCGAAGGCCATCCTGCACGGCCACGGCGGCATCACCCTCGGGCACGCGGCGGCGCTCGCGCTGTTCACCGACCTCGGGCCCGAGGACCGGTTCTCGTGGTTCTCCACGACCGGCTGGATGATGTGGAACTACCTCGTGTCCGGGCTGCTGGTCGGCTCGACCGTCGTCCTCTTCGACGGCAACCCCGCGCACCCGTCGTTGCTGTCGCAGTGGGAGCTCGCCGCCGACGCGGAGCTGACCTACTACGGCACCTCGGCGCCGTTCCTGATGACCTGCCGCAAGGAGGGGCTCTCGCCCGGCTCCGCGGTCGACCTCTCGCGGCTGCGGGGGGTCGGCTCGACCGGTGCGCCGCTGCCGGCCGAGGGGTTCCGCTGGGTGCACGAGGCGGTGTCGTCCACGGCCCAGATCGGCTCGATGTCCGGTGGCACCGACGTGTGCAACGCCTTCGTGGGCGTCACCCCGCTGACCCCGGTGTGGGAGGGGGAGATCTCCGCCCGGCTGCCCGGGATCGGGGTCGAGGCCTACGCCGAGTCGACGCTCGGGGCCGGCGACTGGTCGCCGGTGGTCGACGAGGTCGGCGAGCTCGTGATCACCCGCCCGATGCCGTCGATGCCGGTCGGCTTCTGGGGCGACGAGGACGGGTCGCGGTACCACTCGGCGTACTTCGAGGAGATCCCCGGCGTGTGGCGGCACGGCGACTGGGTGACCGTCACCTCGCGCGGCTCGCTGGTCATCACCGGGCGCTCGGACGCCACGCTCAACCGCGGGGGAGTGCGGCTCGGCACCTCGGAGTTCTACCGCGTCGTCGAGGAGCTGCCCGAGGTGAAGGACTCGCTCGTCGTGCACCTCGAGGACCCCGCCGGCGGGGCAGGGGAGCTGGTGCTCTTCGTGTCGCTCGCGCCTGGTGTGGCGGCGTCCGAGGACCTGCCGCGCAGGATCGCCGGCGTGCTGCGCAGCCGACTGTCGCCGCGCCACGTCCCCGACACCCTCCAGGTCGTCCGGGCGCTGCCGCGCACGCTGTCGGGCAAGAAGCTCGAGGTGCCGGTCAAGAAGATCCTCCGTGGTGCCCCGCCCGAGGACGTCGTCGCCGCTGGAGCGCTCGACGACCCCTCCGCGCTGGCTGACATCGCGGCGTACGCAGCCTCGCGGGGCTGACGCCTCAGGCGTCACTGGCGTCACAGGGGTCGCACAGCGGGGTTACTCCGCATTCCATTTCACCCTTACTGCGCAGTAAGGGTGAGATCGAATTCGTCGTATCCCGGCCCGGGCCGGCCTCACGCAGCCGGCAGGGTCACCCGGAACCCAGCACCCCCGAGGGCCGACTCCTCGTAGTCGATGGTGGCGTCGTTGGCGGTGAGCAGGTCCCGGACGATGTAGAGCCCCAGGCCCGACCCGCGCTGCTTGCTCGTGCGGGCCTCCTGGGACCGGCTGTAGCGCTCGAAGAGCTGCGGCACGAAGCGCACGGGCACCCCGGGGCCGTCGTCCTCGACGAGGATCTCCACGCGCCGGTCGGCGACCCGGGTGCTGACGCGGACGTGCGAGCCGCCGTACTTCCGAGCGTTGCCGATCACGTTGGTCATCACCTGCTCGAGGTGCACCGGGTCCACCCAGGCGACGGCGGGGACGAGTCCGGAGGTGTCCACCTCCAGCTGCTGCTCGTTCATCTCCGCCGCGCTCAGTGCCGCCTGCACCGCGGTGGTGACCGCGTCGCGCACGTCGACGGCCGTGGGCCGCGCGGTCAGCCGGCCGGAGTCGATCGACTCGGTGGTCAGGGCGTTCTCCAGCAGGTCCACGATCGTCGTGGAGGCGCGCTCGATGCGCCGCGCGATCGAGGTGACCTCGTCGTCGTACGGCCCGGTCGACAGCAGCTGCGCGAACCCCGCGATGACCGCCGCCGGGGTGCGCAGGTCGTGGGCGAGCATCGCGGTGAAGTCCTGGAGCGCCTGCACCTGCTTCTTGTGCGCGGTGATGTCGAGGATCTGGGAGATGAAGTAGAGCGGCTGGTCGTCCTCGTCGCGCACCAGCGCCACCGACAGCAGCGCCCACACGGTGCGGCCGGTGCGGGTGAAGTAGCGCTTCTCCATCTGGTACGACGTGATCTCGCCGTCCAGCGTCTGCTGGAGCAGCCCGAGGTCGAGGTCGAGGTCCTCGGGGTGGGTGATGTCCTGGAAGGTCATCGCCAGCAGGTCGGCCTCGTCGTACTCCAGCATCTGCAGCAGGGCGCTGTTGACCTGCCGCCACGAGCCGTCGAGCTCGACGATGGCCTGCCCGATCGGGGCGTGGGCGAAGGTCAGCTCGTTGCGCGCCAGCTGCTCGCGCAGGGCGCGCTGGAAGGCACGGTCGGTCTGCTCGACGCTCATCCCGCTCCCCCTCGCTCGCCCGCGGGCACGGGCGTGCCCTCCAGGATCGTAAAGGGGGGCACCCGGCTCGTCCCGTGATCGGGGCGGCCTTCACTTTTGACCCCATCGTCATCCGCGGGATCCGCGCGGACCTTAGGGTCGTGCCCATGCACCTCCTCGACTGCCCGACGCAGGACTACGCCTGGGGGACGGCCCAGGACATCCCGTTCTTCCTGGCGCGGCCCTCGACCGGCGCGCCGGTGGCCGAGGTGTGGATGGGCACCCACCCGCTGGGCCCGGCGATGGTCGACGGCGCGCACGGCAAGGTGCCGCTCTCCGACGTCGCCGGCGAGCTGCCGTTCATGATGAAGATCCTCTCCGCGGCCCGCCCGCTGTCGATCCAGGTGCACCCCAACGCCGAGCTGGCGCGCAAGGGCTTCGAGGCCGAGGAGGCCGCCGGGGTCCCGCTGGACGCGCCGCACCGGCTCTACAAGGACGCCAACCCCAAGCCGGAGATGGTCTACGCGCTGACGCCGTTCGACACCCTGGTCGGGTTCCGGCCGACGGCGGAGATCCTGCGGATCCTCTCGCCGCTGGACCACCCGGTCGCGCAGCGGATGGTCGACCAGCTGACCCGCACCCCCGGCTTCCACGGCATCGTGCGGATGCTGGAGCGGTTGCTGATGGAGCCGCCGTCGGTGCACGAGGTGCACCAGGTCGTGGCGCTCTGCCACGCGCGGCTGGGCCTGGGCCTGGACATCAAGCGCGCCTACGCCTCGGTCGTGGAGATCGCGCCGCACTACCCCGGTGACGTCGGGGTGATCGTGTCGATGCTGCTCAACCGGCTCACGCTCCAGCCCGGGGAGGCCGCCTACCTCGGCGCCGGCATCATCCACGCCCACATGAGCGGCATGTGCGTGGAGGTGATGGTCAACTCCGACAACGTGCTGCGCGCCGGGTTGACCCCCAAGCACCTCGACCCCGCCGGGGTGGTCGCCAGCATCGACGCCGAGATGTCGCGCCTGGCGCGGGTCAGCCCCGAGCTGGTCGGCACCAGCACCGACGTCTTCGAGCCCGGGGAGGGGGAGTTCGGGCTGGCGGTGTGCCAGACCTCCCAGGCCGACCGCGACGGCGTGGAGCTGCCCGAGATCGACGCCCGCATCCTGGTCTGCACCGGTGGCGAGGTCGAGCTGACCAACGCCCACGGGGAGACGCTGCGCCTCACGCGCGGGTCGGTGATGTACGCCGGCCCCGAGGACGGCGCCCTCCGCGTCCGGGGCACCGGCGAGGTCGCCCAGGCCTACCACCCCGCCCAGGAGGGCCGGCGCCGCAAGATGCTCGACCTGGTCTGAGGGCTACTCCGCGGAGGACCCCACGGTCCCCGCGGGCTGCTCGGTCGACCGCGGCGGGCGGCTGCGACCCAGCACCACCGCGGCGCACAGCCCGCCGAGCACCAGCAGGTCGGCCCAGGTGAGGAACCGGTCCAGCGAGAGGCTCTCGCGCAG
Source organism: Nocardioides sp. REDSEA-S30_B4 (assembly GCF_001627265.1). NCBI lineage: Bacteria > Bacillati > Actinomycetota > Actinomycetes > Propionibacteriales > Nocardioidaceae > Nocardioides > Nocardioides sp. REDSEA-S30_B4. The sequence goes on from NZ_LUPI01000001.1 coordinate 87,301, forward strand.
GTCCATCAGCGCCGTGTGCCCGTTGACGAACATCAGGTAGCTGCCCAGGTAGTACGCCGCCAGCAGCGCGCCCAGCGCACCTGCGACGGCCCCCGTGCGGGCCCAGGCGCCGTCGCGCCAGCGCTCCACGCAGACGATCGCGAGGGCGGCGTACACCAGCACGCGCGCGACCTCGTGGACGAAGTACTCCACCGGCATCCCGAGAACCATGGGCCTCACCCTGCCACCAGGCGTCGACGGTCTTGACGTGCGGTGTGAGCCTTGGCACAGTCTCCCTGTCCGACCGAGCGATCGCTCGGTCTCGGGAGGGACAGGAGGCTCGGGAGATGCAGTCCGCACAGGGGAGTCTGGACGCCGGTCTGGACGCAGGTCTGGACGCAGCGTGGCGCGCACGGGTGGCCGCGGCACCGCGCGGCGTCGCCGTGCTGCACGAGGACGCGGCGTGGTCCGCGGAGGAGCTCGACGCACGCGTGGACGCGATGGCCGTGGGCCTCGAGCGCGCCGGCATCGGCAGCGGCGACCGGGTGGGGCTGCTGCTCCAGAACGTCCCCGACGCGCTCACGACGCTGCTCGCCGCCTGGCGGCGCGGGGCGATCGTGGCCCTGCTCAACCCGATGTACGCCGGTGAGGAGCTGCGGCACCTGCTGCGCGACTCCGGCGCCCGGCTCGTCGTCACCGACTCCTCGCTGTGCGCCCGCCTGGCCGAGGCGGCGACTGGCACCGACGTCGAGACCGTCTGGGCCACCACCGACACCGGCACCGCCGACCGTCCCGTGGTCCCGGCGGGGGTGACCGCCCTCGACGACGTCGTCGCCGAGCACGCCGGCAGCACCCCGAGCACGGTCACGACCGAGCCCGACGACGTCGCCCTGCTGACCTACACCTCCGGCACGACCGGCCCGCCCAAGGGCGCGATGAACACCCACGCCAACGTCCTCGCCGTGGCGGCGGGCGTCCGCGAGCAGATGGGCCTGGGGGCCGAGGACCGCGTGCTGTGCGTGGCCCCGGTCTTCCACATCACCGGCGCGGTCATCACCACGGCCGCCCCGCTGCTGGCCGGCTCCGCCGTCGTGCTCGTCGGGCGGACCTCCTCGGAGAAGATCGTCGAGGCCTGCCGCCGCCACGGCGTCACGACCACGACCGGCTCGATCACCGTCTACCACGGCCTCGCCCAGGCCGAGGGCGCCGACCGCGGCACCTTCGCGAGCATCCGGCACCTGTGGTCCGGCGGCGCGCCGGTGCCGCCGGCGACCGTGGACCGCTTCGCCGACTCCTTCGGCCTCTACATCCACAACATCTTCGGCATGACCGAGACCACCTCGGCCTGCATCGCCGTCCCGCTGGGGGAGCGGGCCCCCGTCGACCCGGTCACCGGCTCCCTGGCCATCGGCAAGCCCTACCCCGGCGTCGAGGTGCGGGTGCTGGACCCCGCCGGCGAGCCGCTCGGCCCGCGTGAGCACGGCGAGCTGGAGATCACCGGCCCGAGCATCGTGCCCGGCTACTGGCGCAACGAGGAGGCGACGGCTCGCACCATGCCCGGCGGTCGGCTGCGCACCGGTGACGGCGCGATGGTCGACGAGGACGGCTGGGTCTACATCGTCGACCGGCTCAAGGACCAGATCAACACCTCCGGCTACAAGGTGTGGCCGCGCGAGGTCGAGGACGTCCTCACCCGGCACGACGCGGTGCACCAGGTCGCGGTGGTGGGGGAGCCCGACGACTACCGCGGCGAGGCGGTCGTGGCGCACGTCGTGCTCGTGCCGGGCGCCCAGGTCGGCCCCGAGGAGCTGGTCGCCTTCGCACGCGAGCGGCTGGCGGCGTACAAGGTGCCGCGGCGGGTGGTCCTCACCGACGCGCTGCCCACCACCGCCACCGGCAAGATCCAGCGCCGCGTGTTGCGAGGCACCTGACGCTCGGGCTTCCGCCCCGCCCCACCCCCGCCCACCCCCTCTCGGACCTCTCGGACCCTCGACCCACCCCTCTCTTGGAAGGCTGCCCATGCTCTCCTCCCTGTCCCGACCCCTGAGCCGCTTCGTGGAGCGGTGGATACCCGGCCCGCTGGCGCTGGCGGTCCTGCTCACCGCCGTCGTGGCGGTGATGGCGCTGACCATGACCGACGCCTCCGCCGACGAGGTCGTGCTGGCCTGGGGCGACGGCCTCACCGGCCTGCTCGCCTTCATGACCCAGGTGGCGCTGGTGCTGCTGCTGGGCTACTCGCTGGCCAACGTCGGCCCCGCGCACAAGCTCCTGGTGAAGGTCGCGCAGCTACCGCGCAGCCCCCGCCAGGCCTACGGGTACCTCGCGCTGGTCGGCGGCCTGGCCTCGCTGGTCAGCTTCGGCCTCGGGCTGATCGTCGCGGGCGTCATGGCGGTCGAGGTCTCGCGGGTCTTCCGCGACCGCGGCCGGCCGCTGCACTACCCGCTGCTGGTCGCGGCCGGCTACTCCGGCTTCGTGGTGTGGCACATGGGCTACTCCGGCTCGGGCCCGCTGAACGCCGCCACCGAGGGCGGTGCCTACACCGACCTGCCCGGCGGGCTGGTCCCCGTCGCGGAGACGACCTTCTCGTCCTGGAACATCATCGCCACGCTGGTCACGCTGGCGGTCATCACCGTCGCGATGATGGCGCTCGCCCCCTCGGACGAGAAGGACGTGGTCGCCGCCCCCGACGCGGTGTACGACGAGGCGGCCGAGGCCCCGGCGGCGACGTCGGTCGACCACGAGACCCGGCCCTCGCCGGCGGACCGCATCGACACCTTCCGCGGCGTCACGCTGCTGGCCGGAGTCTTCATGTCGACGTACCTGGTGCTGTTCTTCTACGACAACGGGTTCACCCTCAACCTCGACCTGGTCAACTGGACCTTCCTGGCGCTGATCCTGCTCCTCGTGGGCAACGCCAAGGAGCTCGCCGAGCTGATCGCCCGCGGCGGCCGGACCGTCGGCGAGGTGCTGCTGCAGTACCCGCTCTACGCTGGCATCATCGGGATGATGGGCGCGACCGGGCTGGTCGAGATCATCAGCGAGTTCTTCATCGACGTCTCCAGCCCGGGCACGCTGGGCGTGCTGGCCTTCCTCTCCGCGGGGCTGCTCAACATGTTCGTGCCCTCCGGCGGGGGCCAGTTCGCGCTGATGGCGCCGCTGTTCGCCGGGGCCGCCGACGCGCAGGGCGTCGACCAGTCGGTGGTGATCATGGCGATCGCGTACGGCGACCAGTGGACCAACATGATCCAGCCGTTCTGGGCGGTGCCGCTGCTGGCGGTCGCGGGCCTGCGGGTGCGCGACATCCTGGGCTACACCTTCGTGACGCTGGTGCTCTCCGGGATCGTCTTCGCCGGGACGCTGATGATCGTCGGGGCCGGCTGAGCCGCTCCTGCCCGGGACCTCTCCGGGGCCGGACGCAGAAAGGCGCCGGGGCCGTCCTCGCGGACGGCCCCGGCGCCTTCGTGCTGCTCGGTGTGCGGGTGAAGCCCCGGTCAGCCGCGGTCAGCCGCGGGCGGCCTTGCGCGCGCGGCTCGCGATCTTCGCCCGCTCGTTCTGGTCGAGGATGACCTTGCGGATGCGGACGCTGTCGGGGGTGACCTCGACGCACTCGTCCTCGCGGCAGAACTCCAGGCACTGCTCGAGGCTGAGCTTGCGCGGCGGGATGAGCTTCTCGAAGTTGTCGGAGGTGGCGGACCGGATGTTGGTCTGCTGCTTCTCCTTGGTGATGTTGACGTCCATGTCGTCGGCGCGGGAGTTCTCGCCGACGATCATGCCCTCGTAGACCTCGGTGGTCGGCTCGACGAACATCGTGCCGCGCTCCTGGAGCGAGGTCATCGCGTACGCCGTCGCCGCACCCTTGCGGTCCGCGACCAGCGAGCCGGAGTTGCGCGAGCGGATCTCGCCGGCCCACGGCTCGTAGCCCTCGGAGATGTGGTGGGCGATGCCGGTGCCGCGGGTCTCGGTGAGGAACTCGGTGCGGAAGCCGATCAGGCCGCGCGCGGGGACGACGAACTCCATGCGCACCCAGCCGGTGCCGTGGTTGGTCATCTGCTCCATGCGGCCCTTGCGGGTGGCCAGCAGCTCGGTGATCGCGCCGAGGTACTCCTCGGGGGCGTCGATCGTGAGGCGCTCCATCGGCTCGTGGACCTTGCCGTCGACCTCCTTGGTGACCACCTGCGGCTTGCCGACGGTCAGCTCGTAGCCCTCGCGGCGCATCTGCTCCACGAGGATCGCCAGCGCCAGCTCGCCGCGGCCCTGGACCTCCCACGCGTCGGGGCGGTCGGTCGGGAGGATCTTGAGCGAGACGTTGCCGATGAGCTCGGAGTCCAGGCGGTCCTTGACCAGGCGGGCGGTGACCTTCGAGCCCTTGACCTTGCCCACGAGCGGGGAGGTGTTGGTGCCGATGGTCATCGAGATGGCCGGGTCGTCGACGTGGATCAGCGGCAGGGCGACCGGGTTCTCCGGGTCGGCCAGGGTCTCACCGATGGTGATGTCGGGGATGCCCGCGATGGCGACGATGTCACCGGGGTAGGCGACCTCGCCGGGCTTGCGCTCCAGGCCCTCGGTGATGAGGAGCTCGGAGATGCGGACGTTCTTGACCTCGCCGCTGCGCTGCATCCAGGCCACGGTCTGGCCCTTCTTCAGCTCGCCCTGGTGGATGCGCAGCAGCGCCAGGCGACCCAGGAACGGGCTGGAGTCGAGGTTGGTGACGTGTGCCTGCAGGGGCGCGCCCTCGACGTACTTCGGGGCGGGGATGGTCTCGATGATCGTGCGGAACAGCGGCTCGAGGTCCTGGGAGTCACCGGGCAGGGTGCCGTCCTCGGGCTGCTCGAGGCTCGCGACGCCGGCCTTGCCGGAGGCGTACACGACCGGGAAGTCCAGGGCGTCCTGGGAGTGCGACTCGTCGAGCAGGTCCATGAACAGCTCGTAGGTCTCGTCGACGACCTCGGAGATCCGGGCGTCGGACCGGTCGGTCTTGTTGACGACCAGGATCACCGGCATGTCGGCGTTGAGCGCCTTGCGCAGCACGAAGCGGGTCTGCGGCAGCGGACCCTCGGAGGCGTCGACCAGCAGCACGATGCCGTCGACCATCGACAGGCCGCGCTCGACCTCGCCACCGAAGTCGGCGTGGCCGGGGGTGTCGATGATGTTGATGGTCATGCCGTCGGGCGCCGAGGGGCCGACGTACTTCACCGCGGTGTTCTTCGCGAGGATCGTGATGCCCTTCTCGCGCTCGAGGTCACCGGAGTCCATGACGCGCTCGGCGACGCCCTCGGCCTCGTGGGCGCTGAACGCGCCGGCCTGGTGGAGCATCGCGTCGACGAGGGTGGTCTTCCCGTGGTCGACGTGGGCGACGATGGCGACGTTGCGAAGCTGGGCGGAACGGGTCTCTGGCACGGGCCACGAGTCTAGGTCCGCCGCGCGGATACGCCGATTCCTTGCCGAGCGGCCCCCGCCTCAGCCCCGCCTCATCCCCGCGTCAGCCGGCCAGCGACCCGCCGAAGATCTGCCAGGCCAGGGCGCTCTTGGCGACCAGGCTCAGCACCAGGTACGCCTTCTCGCCGAAGCCGTAGCTCGCCCACGGCCCCACCCCGCGGTACTGCAGCCACTGGTTGAGCCCGAAGCTGGAGAAGAACACGAACAGGCTCACGACGATCCCGTAGACGAAGCCCGGCACCTCCGGCGCGCCCACGGTGCTGACCACGATCGCCACCCACGGCGCCAGCCCGGCGACGGTGCCCGCCCAGAACGGCAGCATCGTGCGGGTCGGCTCCCCGGGCGGGTTCACGGCCTCCTGGACCCAGCCGAAGAGGATCATCGCGACGTTGGCGCCGGCGATCGCGATCACCGCGGAGACCTCCGTGATGCCGTTGTAGGAGGCGATGAGCAGGATCATCAGCGTGGCGCTGACGGAGTACTCCATCCAGCGGAACCGGTTGATCCCGGCCCGCAGGTCGCGCTCGTAGACCCCGCGCGCCACCGTCGCGGTCATCCCGTGGTCGAGTGCCGCCAGCAGGAGGAACGCCGCCACGGCGTACCCGATCCGGACGTCGAAGAGCGCCTCGGCCTGCGGCGGCGTGGTGCCCGGAGGGCCCTCGGGGAAGGTCTCGACGACGCTGATCGCGAAGTCACCGGCCAGCACCAGCACGAGCACCGCCTGGGCGGCGTGCAGGATCGTGAGGCCGAGGTTCCAGCGGCGCAGGGAGGCCAGGGCGGCGTCGTCGGTGCCGCTCGCCCGGGGAGGTGCGGTGGTCGAGGTGCTCATGCTCCTCCGGTACCCACTCGCGGCTCCTTCGTGCAGGTGGCCGCTTCACCCCCTTGGTCCCTCGGGACGTCATCCGTCCCGCGGGAGCGGGGGTGCCCGGGAGATCCACAGCTCGGTCGAACTTCGGTAACGCGGGTCGTTGGGCCCTTCCCGGGCGGGTGCCGGCTCCCTACGCTCGGGCGGGTGACGTTGGCTGGGGGGCCGCGCGATCACGCGCGAGGACGACTCGCGTCGGCGGTGGCCGGCGCTCTGCTGGTGACCTCCGGGGTCGCCTCGACGACCGTCGGTGCGGCGGTGCCCGCGGTGGCCGACGACCCGCCCGCGGCGACGGTCGAGCCGGAGTCGGCCGAGCAGGAGTCGGCCGAGCAGGAGTCGGCCGAGCCGGACGCGGCGGGGCCGAGCACGCTCGGGCCCATCGCCGTGGCGGTGAACAGCCGCGGGACGTCGTACGTCGGGTTCGAGCACGGGCGCGGGGTGGTGCGTCTGGGCGCCGACGGCACGCGGCGCAGGGCGCTGCCGGTGCCCGGCGGGTTGCCGGTCACCGGGCTCGCGGTCGACGGGCGCGACCAGCTGTGGGTCGACGACGGCGAGCGCGTCTCGCTGTTGGACCGGCGCGGACGGCTGGTGCGGACCTTCGCGCACCGGCCGGTGCTGAGCTGCCCCGTCGACGGCGGTGACGCGCGGAGGTACGGCGACCTCGCGCTCGGCCCTGGAGCGGTCTACGTCGCGGACCGCTGCCGCGGGACGGTCGCGGAGTACTCCCGCACCGGCGTGCTGCGCGCGACCGTCGTGCTGCCGGGAGGGACGCCGGCGGGCGGCCTGGCCTTCCTCCGCGCCGGCCAGGGGCGACCCGACCGGCTGCTGGTGACGGTGCCGGACCGCGCGCGGCTGCTGGTCTTCGACGCGGCCCGCCTCGGTGACGGCGCCCGGCCGCTGCAGGTCCGCAAGGTGCGTCGTGTCGGCGGCGGGAGGCGGCCGCAGCCCAGCGGCGTCGTGGCCGACCGGTTCGGCCAGGTGGTCGTGGTCGACGCGGCCAACCAGGTGCTGCAGTTCCTCGACGGGGACAACGAGCTCTCGCTCTACCGGACCCGGGGCGTGCCGGGTCGAGGCGGCTCGGGCGTGGGCCGGCTGCGGGGCGCCGCGGCGCTGGCGCAGTTCGCCCAGGACGGCAGCGGCCTGGCGGGGAACCTCTGGATCGCCGACACCGGCAACCGTCGGGTGCAGCGCTTCGACTCCGGCACCTACACGTGGTTCGCCCGGACAGTGAGGGCGCCCGACGTCGAGCCGCTGGCCGCCGAGCCCGAGCCGTGCGCCGGGCCGGTGTCGGTGCGGGTCAACGCCGGGGAGTCCTGGACACGCACCCCGCAGGTGACGGTGCGGGTCGTCGCGCCCGCGGACGCCACCGGGCTGACGTTCGCCGCGCTGGGCGGTGGGTCGTCGGAGCCTGGTGGGACTGCTGAGGCCGGAGAGCCGGTGTCGGTGGGGCTGCGGGAGGACTGCGACTACGACTGGCTCCTCGCGGCCGGGGACAGGGGCGTGCAGGTGCGCATCGACGGCGGTGCTCGCGACGGCGAGGTGCTGGCCGACCGGATCGGGCTCGACACCAGGGCCCCGCGCGTGAAGGCGGTGTCGGCGCGCTGGGTGCGGCGCGAGCAGCGGTGGGAGCTCCGGGTGCGTGCGGTGGACCGGGCCGGCCCCGCGGGCACGGCCGGCGCGGCCGGTCGCTCGGGGGTCAGCGGGCCGCACACCGTCCTGCACGCGGGGCGGCGCAACGGGTCGGCCGGGACCTTGCGCGTGGTGGACGGCCGGGCCGTCGGGTACACGCGCGACGACCGGTTGCTGGACTGGGTCCGCGTGCTCGACCGGGCCGGCAACGCGAGCGACTGGGTGCGCGTGAAGCGTCGCTGACCGGCGTACGGCTGCCTGGGCTGGTGGGCGTGGTGGGTCGAGCCGGCGTGTTGATGCGCCGGTTCGGCGCGCGACGGCCCTGAGGGGTGGGTCGTCGGCGACGTACTGTCGAGGCCATGGCGAACCTCGCGACAGCCCGACGCGTCGACCTCAACGAGCTGCTGCACTTCGTGCGGCCGCTGCACCACATGACGCTGGTGACCTTCCGGCGCGACGGACGCCCCCAGATGTCGCCGGTCACCGGGGGAGTCGACGCCGACGGAAAGATCGTGATCTCGACCTACCCCGACCGCGCGAAGGCGGTGAACCTGCGGCGCGACCCGCGCTGCTCGGTGCTGGTGCACGGGCAGGGGTGGGACGACGCCTACGTGCAGGTCGACGGCGAGGCGGCCGTGCTCGACATGCCGTCGCAGGCCGCCGAGGACGGGCTGGTGGAGTACTTCCGCTGCATCTCCGGGGAGCACCCGGACTGGGAGGAGTACCGCGCCGCCATGCGCCGTCAGGGCAAGTCGCTGCTCCGGATCACCCCCACCTCGTGGGGCCCGATCGCCACCGGTGGCTTCCCGCCGGACCGCGCGCCGCAGGGCTGAGCCCGGCTCGGTCCAGCGCGACCTCAGGGGTCTCAGGCGTCACAGGGGTCACACGGCGGGGTTACTCCGCATTCTTTTTCACCCTTACTGCGCAGTAAGGGTGAGATCGAATTCGTCGTATCCCGGCGCCCCTCAGGCCAGCGCGCGGTCCAGAGCAGCCTCGACGTGCAGGCTGGTGCAGGGGAAGACGGGGATGTCGGCGTCGGCCTGGCGGACGAGCAGCTCGAGCTCGGTGCAACCGAGGATGACCCCGCCCGCGCCGGCGTCCCAGAGGTCGTCGATGAGGCTGACGACGGTACGCCGCGACTTGGTGACCACGCGGCCGTGCACGAGCTCGTCGTAGATGATCGTGTTGACCGTGTCGTGGTGGTCGGTGGGCGGCACGTGGACGGTCAGGCCGTGCGAGGCGAGCCGGTCGGTGAAGAAGGACCGCTCCATCGCGAAGGTCGTCCCGAGGAAGCCGACCTGGGAGAGCCCCGCGGCCTTGCACGCCTCGGCGACCACGTCGGCCAGGTGCACCACCGGGATGTCCACCGCCGCCTCGACCTGGTCGAAGACCCGGTGGAAGGTCGTGGTGCACAGCAGCAGGAAGTCGGCGCCTGCGCGCTCCACGCCCTGCGCGGCCTCGACCAGGATGCGCGCGACGCCGTCCCAGTCCTCGGCCTCCTGCAGGCGCGTGACCTCGGCGAAGTCGACCGACGACATGATCGTCTTCGCCGACGACAGGTCGCCGACCCGCTTCTCGACACCGGTGTTGAGGAGTTCGTAGTAGGCGGCGCTGCTCTCCCAGCTCATCCCGCCGATGAGTCCGATCGTCTGCACGGCCCGCAGTCTTCCACGCGCCGTGCGCCGGCGAGCCACCTGTCCGTGACCCGGCCGCGTCAGTCGCCGTTCGCTTCGCTCAGGGCTCCCGGTGGACCTTGTGCTGGGCGGCCTGGGCACGCGGCCGGATGACGAGCTCGTCGATGTTGACGTGCGGGGGCCGGGTGACGACCCAGGAGATCGCGTCGGCGACGTCCTCGGCGACCAGCGGCTCGCGGACCCCGGCGTACACGGCGTCCGCCTTGTCCTGGTCGCCGCCGAAGCGGACGAGCGAGAACTCGTCGGTCTTGACCATGCCGGGCGCGACCTCGCAGACCCGCACGGGCTGGTCGAAGAGCTCCAGGCGCAGCGTCTCGGTGACGACCTGGGTGCCGTGCTTCGCGGCCGTGTAGCCCGCCCCGCCCTCGTAGGCGATCCGGCCCGCGGTCGAGCCGACGTTGCAGATCACACCGGCGCCCGAGGCCTTCAGTGCCGGCAGCAGGGCGCGGGTGACGAGCATCAGCCCGATGACGTTGACCTCGTACATCGCGCGCCACTGCTCGGCGTCGGCCTCCGCCACCGGGGCCGAGCCGAACGCGCCGCCGGCGTTGTTGACCAGCACGTCGAGCCGGTCGCCGACGGTCGAGGCGAGCGCGGCGACGGAGTCCTCGGAGGTGACGTCGACGGTCACGGGGGTGCCGCCGATCTCCTCGGCCAGCTCGACGACCCGCTCGGTGCGCCGGGCCGCGCAGTAGACGTGGAACCCCTCCGCGGCCAGGGCACGGGCGGTGGCGGCGCCGATGCCGCTGCTGGCGCCGGTCACGACGGCGGTACGACGGGTGTCGGACTCGGTGTGGGACGTCATAGCGCCATCGAACCACCCGGTCCGCGAGGGGACCCACAGGCGGGTGGGACGGCTCTGGTCCCGCGGTGCCCGGTGGTGCACGATGGGGCAGCGCTCGAGCCGGGTCGGGTGCGGCCGTCGTGGGGCGGCGCAGTGGGGCCGGACAGGTCCTCCGGGGAGCGTCGGGAGGGTGGGGTGCGCGTGCAGGTCGGGACCGTCGTCAGCGGCATCGGGGTGCTCGGGGCCGGGGCGTGGGTCGCACGCTGGGCCACCGACCTCGACCCGCTGCTGTGGGTGGGCGCCGCGCTGCTCACCGTCGTCGCCGTCGCCGCGGGTGCGGGGATGGTCAAGCCCGTCCCGCTGCGCGCGGTCGTCGGCGTCTGCCTGGCGCTGCTGTGCTGGTCGCTCGGCGCCGTCGCCGGTCTCGACGGCGACCCGGTCCGCGCCGGGGTCGTCGGGCTGGTGCTCGTGGTGCTCGTGCCGGTGGGCTGGGAGCGGGTACGCCCGGTCGGGCCGAGGCGGGCGACCGGGTCCTCCGCGGAGCCCGCGCGGGCCGGGCGGACCGCCGCGAGGCGCGCGGCTGAGAAGCGCTCGGCTGAGAAGCGTCCCGGCAGCCACGCGCGCTGAGCCCGACGGGCGGGCGGTGCCCGCCGGCGTACCGGCCCACCACCCATGGGGTGGGAATGCCCCGGGGTGGTCGGGTGTTCACTGGTGTTGAGCCCGACCCGACCGTCGTCCACCATCGCTGACCCGTCGATCACCCGTGAGGGAGCCTGTGAGCCCTGATGTCGCCCGGCCCGTGCGCCGTCTCGCGATGATCAGCCTGCACACCTCCCCGCTCGACCAGCCGGGCACCGGTGATGCGGGCGGCATGAACGTCTACGTCATCGAGCTGGCCCGACGTCTGGCGCGGCAGGGCATCGAGGTCGACGTGTTCACCCGCGCCACCTCCTCCGCGCTGCCGCCGGTCGTCGAGGCCGCCGACGGGGTGCTGGTGCGCCACGTCCACGCCGGTCCCTACGAGGGCCTGGCCAAGGACGCGCTGCCCGGCCAGCTGTGCGTGTTCGCCCGCGAGGTGCTGCGCACCGAGGCGGTGCAGCCGCGGGGCCACTACGACGCCGTGCACTCCCACTACTGGCTCTCAGGCCAGGTCGGCGCGCTCGCCCGCGACCGCTGGGGCGTGCCGCTGGTGCACACCATGCACACGATGGCCCGGGTCAAGAACGAGTCGCTCGCCGAGGGCGACACCCCCGAGCCCGAGGCCCGCGTCATCGGCGAGCAGCAGGTGGTCGAGGCCGCGGACGTGCTCGTCGCCAACACCGACATCGAGGCCAAGCAGCTGATCAACCTCTACGACGCCGACCCCGGCCGCGTCGAGGTCGTCCACCCCGGAGTTGACCTCGACGTCTTCCGGCCCGGCTCGCAGGCCGCCGCTCGCGCCGCGCTGGGCCTGCCGGCCGACGCGCAGGTCGTGCTGTTCGCCGGCCGCATCCAGCCGCTCAAGGCGCCCGACGTGCTGCTGCGCGCGGTCGCCGTGCTGCTCGAGCGCCAGCCCGCGCTGCGCTCGCGGCTCGTGGTCCCGGTCGTCGGCGGCCCCTCCGGGTCGGGCCTGGAGCACCCGGAGTCGCTCGTCGAGCTCGCGGTCACCCTCGGGCTCGACGACGTCGTGCGGTTCGTCCCGCCCGTGGCCCAGTCGCAGCTGGCGCAGTGGTACGCCGCCGCGACACTGGTCGCCGTGCCGAGCTACAACGAGTCGTTCGGGCTCGTCGCGGCGGAGGCGGGCGCGTGCGGTACGCCGGTGGTGGCCGCGGCCGTGGGCGGGCTGCCCACCGTCGTACGCCATGAGCGGAGCGGGCTGCTCGTCGACACCCACGACGACACCGACTGGGCGCGTGCGCTCGCACGCGTGCTGACCGAGCCGGGCCTGCACGACCGGCTGGCGGCGGGCGCGGCGGCACAGGCACGGGAGTTCAGCTGGGACGCGACGGCCGGCGCGATGCTGGAGACCTACGAGCGGGCCCGGCAGCTGATGAGGGCGGAGGTCACGGCGTGATCGAGCAGGAGCTGGAGTCGAGGCGGGACGAGGGTCGCGAGCAGGTCATCGAGGTCGTGCGCGGCTACCTCGCCGACAACGAGCTGGAGGCCGACGAGGTCGCCGACGGGGTGTTCTCCTTCGCGTTGCCCGGCGAGAAGAAGCTGCAGACCCCCGTGCGCCTCGACGTCGGCCCGCACGCCCTGGGCATCCACGCCTTCGTGTGCCGCCGCCCCGACGAGAACCACGAGCGCGTGTGGCGCTGGCTGCTCGAGCGCAACCTGAAGATGTACGCCGTCGCGTTCGCCTGCGACCACCACGGCGACATCTACCTCGATGCCCGGCTGCCGCTGGACGTCGCCACCCCCGACGAGTTAGACCGGCTCCTCGGGTCGGTGCTGAGCTACGCCGACGAGTCGTTCAACGCGATCCTCGAGCTCGGCTTCGCCTCCTCGATCCGCAAGGAGTGGGAGTGGCGCAAGCTGCGCGGGGAGTCCACCCGCAACCTCGAGGCGTTCCGGGGCTGGCTGGAGGCCGAGGACGCCGCCGGCGGGGCCGGCGGGGGCTGAGTCCCAGGGGTCACTCGGGTCCCAGGGGTCACGTCAGCGGGGTACTCCGCATTCGATCTCACCCTTACTGCGCAGTAGGGGTGAGATCGAATTCGTCGTATCCCGGCCTGTCAGCCCACCCGCCCCACCGACCCCGAGCCGCACGAGCACCGCTGCCTCTGCGCCGAGGCCGTCCGGCGCTTCGAGGATGCCTGCCGGCGCCTGCGGGTCGGTGCGAGCTGTGGTCGGGAGCGCCCCTCCTCACCCCGTCGGGCAGTGTGGCGACCGCCGTCGGGGGCACCCTCGCGACATGCAGACAGAGAAGATCCAGGCAGTGCAGGGCGTCGTCGACCGTGTGGGCTCCTACCAGGAGGGCGCCCCGGAGCGGACCGTCGAGCAGGAGCTCCGCGATGGCTTCGCGGACGCGGGCTTGGACCTCACCGACGACGAGGTGACCCGCCTGGCCGCCGCCATCGACGACGTGGACGGCATCGTGGACGTCGGTAAGGTGCTGGGCGACTGAGGCGCCCCTGACTCACGCAGGTGCGGCGGCGTCGGCCCGCACCCGCGGCTTGCGGCGGGCGACGGCGACACCGACGAGGGCGAGCGCGCCACCGGCGTACGCCATGGTCGGCGGGGTCTCGCCGAGCGCCAGCCAGCCCATCACGATGGTGATCGGCGGCACGAGGTAGGTCGTGACGCCCAGGTTGGACGCGGACATGTGCTTGAGCGCGAACGCGTAGGTCGTGAACGCGATCGCGGTCGGGAACACCCCGAGGTAGACCAGCCACCAGGTGCTCGAGGCCGGCGCCTCGCCCAGCTCGCGGAGCAGTCCCGGCGCGAACGGCAGGCACACCACGGCGCCGACGGTGCACGCCAGCCACGTCACGTGGACCGCCTGCAGCCGCGCGACCAGCGGCTTCTGCAGGATCAGGCTGATCGAGTAGACCACCGCCGAGAGCAGGCACAGGAACACCCCGACCACGTCGTGCCCGGCCGACTCGCGGGTGGAGACACTGATCAGCGCGACGCCGCCGAAGGCCAGCGCCAGGCCCAGCCCGAGGTACGCCGTGAAGCGCTCGTCCAGGAACACCGCCGCCAGCAGGGCGATCAGCACCGGCGAGAGCTGGATCAGCATCGCCGCCGTGCCGGCGTCGACCCGCTGCTCGCCCTCGTTGAGCGCCACGTTGTAGATGCCGAACCACAGCACCCCGATGCTGACGAGCGAGACCCACTCGCGCCGGGTCGGGTGCGGCACCCCCCGGCTCAGCGCCACCACGCCCAGGACCGCCGCCCCCACCAGCAGGCGACCCAACGAGAGCGGGCCGGCCGAGAAGTCCTGCCCCAGGTGCCGGATCGCCACGAACGCGCTGGCCCACAGCAGCAGAGTCGTCCCGACGGCCGCCAGCGGCAGCCAGCTGGGGACGTCGCCGGCGCCGGAGGAGGCGGGCTGCGCGGACGCCGGGGTCGCGGTCGATGTCATGGGTGAAGCCTAGGGACGCCCATGGACGTCCGTCGCGCGGGTTTCGGTCACGGATGCGCGACCCGCGGCGACGTGGGGCAGCCGGATCACGACGTACTGCAGGAAAATCGGCCCGAGAACCTGCAGAACGTCGTGGTCGGTGACCTCAGAGGTCGAGTTTGTACCCCAGGCCGCGGACCGTCACGAGGTACTTCGGCTCGGACGGGTCCGGCTCGAGCTTGGCGCGCAGCCGCTTGACGTGCACGTCGAGGGTCTTGGTGTCGCCGACGTAGTCCGAGCCCCACACGCGGTCGATCAGCTGCCCGCGCGTGAGCACGCGACCGGGGTTGCGCAGGAACATCTCGAGCAGCTCGAACTCCTTGAGCGGCAGCTTCTGCTCGTTGCCGTCCACGGTCACCACGTGCCGCTCGACGTCCATCCGGACCGGCCCGGCCTCCAGCGTGGAGGGCGAGAGCTCCGGCTCGGTGCCGCGGCGCAGGACCGCACGGATGCGGGCGACCAGCTCACGGGGGGAGTACGGCTTGGTGACGTAGTCGTCGGCGCCGAGCTCGAGGCCCACCACCTTGTCGACCTCGTCGTCCTTCGCGCTCACCATGATGACCGGGACGCTGGAGGTCGCCCGGATCTGCCGGCACACCTCGGTGCCGGGGATGCCGGGCAGCATCAGGTCCAGCAGCACGATGTCTGCCCCGTTGCGGTCGAACTCCGTCAGCGCGGTGTTCCCGTCCGCGGCGATGGCCACCTCGAAGCCCTCCTTGCGCAGCATGTACGCGAGGGCGTCGCTGTAGCTCTCCTCGTCCTCGACGACCAGTACCCGTGTCACGGGCTGTCCTCCTGTGTCTTTCTCTCTGCTCCGAAGTGCTGGGGCAGCGTGAGGGTGAACGTAGAGCCCTGACCCTCTGCTGACCAGACCCGGACCTCGCCGCCGTGGGTGGCGGCGACGTGCTTGACGATGGACAGGCCGAGCCCGGTGCCGCCGGTGGAGCGGTGGCGGGCCGGGTCGACCCGGTAGAAACGTTCGAAGATGCGGTCGAGCTCCTCGGCGGGGATGCCGATGCCCTGGTCGACCACGGAGATGTCGACCGAGCCCTCGTCCACGCGCGTGGTGACCAGGACGGTCGAGTCGTTCTCGGAGTAGGACACCGCGTTGCTCACGAGGTTGGAGACCGCGGCCAGCACCTGCTGCTCGTTGCCGAAGACCTGCAGGTCGGAGGTGCCGCCGACCATCACCTGGATGTTCTTGTTCTCCGCGTCCATCCGGCTGGTGTCCACGGCGGTGGCGATCACGTCGTCGAGGTGGACCGCGACCGGCGCGTCGAGGGGGTCGTCGGCCTGCAGGCGAGAGAGCTCGATGATCTGCTGGACCAGCTTGCCCAGCCGCTCGGACTCGGTGAACATCCGGTCCGCGAAGCGGCGCACGGCCTCGGGATCGTCGGCGGCGTCCTGCATCGCGTCCGAGAGCAGGCGGATCGCCCCCACCGGGGTCTTCAGCTCGTGGGAGACGTTGGCGACGAAGTCGCGGCGGACCTCCTCCACGCGCTTCTCCCGGGTGCGGTCCTCGACCAGCGCGAGCACCAGCCGGGAGCCCAGCGGCGCGACGCGGGCGGTGACGTAGCGCGAGGGCACCCCCGGTCGCGCCATCAGCAGCTCGGTCTCCCGGATCTGCCCGTCCCGGCGTACCTTGCGGACCACGTCGGCGAGGTCGGCCGAGACGAGCTTGCTGCCCCGCACCAGCCCCAGCGCGTACGCCGGAGCAGACGCCTTGAGGACCTCGTCGTTGTCGTCCACGACCACGGCGCTGGACCGCAGCACCGACAGCACGGTGCCCACCCCGTCCGGGACGACCGGCTGGGCGTACGGCGGGATCGTGCGCTGCTGGCGGTCGCTGATGTGCCACGCCAGGACCGCGCCGCCGGCGACGACGGCGCCGATGAGGGCTGCGAGGGCAGCCTGGAGCGTCGGGTCCACGGGGGAAGCGTACGCACGAGTTTCACCGGGGGTTCAGCCCCGGACGCCGACGTAGGGAACGTTCACCCCGCGTTCATGGCCACACCCCGTATGGTCACCCGGCTCTCCTAAGGTGGAGCCCATGCGTGACGTCTTCCACGAGCAGCTCGACGCCGTCTTCGGCGACCTCGCCACCATCTGCGGTCAGGTCGAGACCGCGGTGTGCCAGGCGACCAAGTCCCTCCTCGAGGCCGACGTCGAGATCGCCGAGCAGGTCATCTCCGCCGACGTCGACATCGACCGGGCCCGCGTCGAGGTCGAGGAGCAGTGCTTCGAGCTGCTCTCCCTGCAGCAGCCCGTCGCCGGCGACCTGCGCGTGGTCGTCGCCGCGCTGCGGATGGTCACCGAGCTCGAGCGGATGGGCGACCTCTCGGTCCACGTCGCCAAGATCGCCCGGATGCGCGTCCCCGACGTCGCCGTGCCGGCCGAGATCCAGCCGACCGTCTCCCGGATGGCCGACGTGGCCCGCGACATGGTGGCCCGCGTGAAGCAGATCATCGTCGACCGCGACGTGTCCGCCGCCATCGAGCTGGGCCGCGACGACGAGATCATGGACCAGCTGCGCCGCGCCAGCTTCACCCAGGTGCTCGGCGACGACTGGACCCACGGCGTCGAGGCGGCCGTCGACATCGCGCTGCTCGGTCGCTACTACGAGCGCATCGCCGACCACGCGGTCTCGATCGCCAACCGCGTGGTCTTCGTGGTCACCGGTGAGGACCCGCGGGCTGCGGCCAGCGAGGCCTGAGCCGGGGGGTCCAGCGGGGGGCGGCGGGTCGGCCGGGTTTGTCGGCTGGCCGACAAACCCGGAAGTGGGACGACAAAGGTACGTCGTCCAGCTTCCGGGTCCTTCGGCTGGCCGACAAACCTTGCGGGCGGGAGTCGGAAGGTTCGACTGACGTCAGTCCGACCTTCCCGCGCGCAGGCCCTACTTGCCCTGGTTGGCCACGGCGGCGGCAGCAGCGGCCGCGGCGTCGGGGTCGAGGTAGCGGCCACCCTTCTCGACCGGCGAGAAGGACTCGTCGAGCTCGTAGACCAGCGGCATGCCAGTGGGGATGTTGAGGCCGGCGATGTCCTCGTCGGAGATGCCGTCGAGGTGCTTGACGATCGCGCGCAGGCTGTTGCCGTGGGCGGCGACGAGCACGGTCTTGCCGGCGGCCAGGTCGGGGATGATGTCGGACTCCCAGTAGGGGACCATCCGGGCGATGACGTCCTTGAGGCACTCGGTGGCCGGCAGGTCCGAGCCGAGGTCGGCGTACCGGACGTCGGAGGCCTGGGAGAACTCGTCGTCGGTCTCGATCGGCGGCGGGGGAGTGTCGAAGGAGCGGCGCCAGAGCATGAACTGCTCCTCGCCGTACTGCTCCAGCGTCTGCTTCTTGTCCTTGCCCTGCAGCGCGCCGTAGTGGCGCTCGTTGAGGCGCCAGGAGCGCTTGACCGGGATCCAGTGCCGGTCGGCGGCGTCGAGCGCGAGGCCCGCGGTCGTGATCGCGCGGCGCAGCAGCGAGGTGTGCACGACGTCGGGGAGGATGCCGGCCTCGACCAGCTGCTCGCCGCCGCGTCGGGCCTCGCCCTCACCCTTCTCGGTGAGGGGTACGTCGACCCAGCCCGTGAAGAGGTTCTTGGCGTTCCAGTCGGACTCGCCGTGCCGCAGCAGGACCAGGGTGTACGTCACGCTCAGTGCTCCCCGTCCTCAGAGCCCTCGGCGTGCTCCTCGTCGGAGTGCTCGCCCTCGGGGTGGTAGTTCTCGTAGCGACCGTCGGCCACGGGCTCGAGCGGCTCGCAGTCGTACTCCTCGCCCTCGGACTCGCTGACGTCGAAGCCGTCGAACTCGTCGCAGTCGGTGACGACCGGGATCTGCATGTCGACGATCTCGCCGTTGTCGAAGGCGAGCTGGACGCCGACGAAGTTGCCGGCCTCGAAGTCGCCGGTCACGACGATGCCGTCGCCCTCGGCGGAGAGGTTCTCGAAGCCCAGGCGCGGGATGCGGCGGTCCTCGAAGTCCTCGAAGGAGATGCTGGTGTCGCCGACGGGGCGGATCGCCTCGAAGGTGATCGCCTCGGTGCCGGAGTTGTTCGACAGGCCGGCGATGAACGTGCCGGAGCCGGGCGCCTTGGACACGATGACGGCGGAGAGCACGTCGACGGTGGCGTCACGGTCGATGGGGCCTGCGGCCGGGGTGTAGACCCGGTCGGTGGCGTAGTCGAACCCGCAGGAGGACAGGGTCGAGGCCAGGGCGAGGGCGCTGGCAGCGGCCACGAGCGAGCGGCGCAGGTGCATGTCGGAAAGCCTTCGGGTCGATCTGGATCCGGCGGCGACAGCCTAGCGGTGCCTAGGCGTGCAGGCCGACCAGGGTTCCGGTGATGATCATCCCCGCGGTGACGAGGGCGAGGTAGGTGGCGGTCAGCGCCAGCAGCCGCGCCGCTCCGACCTTCATGCCCAGCCGCAGCGGGAGGTAGGTCCAGCCGTCCTCGTGGTCGGCGACCAGGCCCCACAGCGAGGTCAGCAGGTGCACCCCGATGCCGAGCAGGGCCGCCAGCACCGTCATCGCCGGCTGCGGTGCGGCGCCGCCGTCGTGGTTGCCCCAGCCGCCGAAGGACAGGAAGGCCGGGTAGAGCGCGAACGCCGCGGCCCACGGCACCCAGCTGAGGAACCCGGTGCGCAGCGTGTAGTTGCCGAGCACGCCGATGGCGAGCGAGACGAGGTAGAGCAGGCCGGCGGTGATGCCGTTGGACAGGGCCAGCGGGATCACCAGCAGCACGGCGCACGACAGCGCGAACCACGCGGTGCTCGGGTCCAGGCGCCCGTCGGCGACCGGCTTGTCGGTGCGCCCGTGCCGGGCGTCGCGGCGCCGGTCGACCAGGTCGTTGTGCCAGCCCAGCAGCGCCTGGCCCACGAGCACGGTCCCGAGCACCAGCCCGAGGTCGCGGGTGGGCCGGTCGGCCAGGGCCGCGGCGACGGCCATCAGCACGGCCGTGGCGACGGCCTGGCGGGGGTGCGCCGCGCGCAGGAGCAGCAGCGGGGTGGCGTCGAGCACGCGACGGCGGGGCACGGCCGGCGGCGGAGGGGGTACGTCGTCGGCCACCTCGGTCAGCGTCGTACCCGGTGGGGTGTCGGCGTCCCGGGCGTCCTCGGCGCCGCCCTCGGGGGTCGATCGGGCGGCGGAGCCCGTGGGATCCGCCTGGCGGTCGCGTCGTCGCAGCCGTGGTCGAGCCATGCCCCGCAGTATGTCCGTAGATGGGGCCCGGATCGTGCGTTTCCCCAGCACAGGGCGGGTTCCGGGGTGTCGACGGGCTCCCCCGTGGGGGTGGTGATGGGTGGGCGCGACGGCTCGTGACAGCCCCCTGCCAGCACGGCGTCGCGGGATCTGTCAAGCCCTTGTTAGCGCTCTGACCTGCAGAAACGCTGTCCGACACGCCGGGAAGCCGTGTTAAGATGGCGGCCTAGGAAGGGGAACCTGACATATGACTTTCACCGTCGGCGAAACGGTTGTCTACCCGAATCACGGGGCCGCGATCATCGAGGACATCGAGATGCGGAAGATCAAGGGAGAGGACCGGCAGTACCTCGTTCTGAGGATCGTCGCACAGCAGGACCTGGTGGTCCGTGTGCCCGCCTGCAACCTGGACCTCGTGGGGGTCCGCGACGTCGTCGACAAGGAGGGTCTGGACCGCGTCTTCGACGTGCTGCGTGCCGCGCACGTGGAGGAGCCGACCAACTGGTCGCGTCGCTACAAGGCCAACCTGGAGAAGCTGCACAGCGGCGACGTCATGAAGGTCGCCGAGGTCGTGCGCGACCTGTGGCGCCGCGAGCGTGACCGTGGCCTGTCGGCCGGCGAGAAGCGGATGCTGGCCAAGGCGCGCCAGATCCTCGTCTCCGAGCTGGCCCTGGCCGAGCACACCAACGAGGACAAGGCCGAGGCCATCCTCGACGAGGTGCTCGCCTCCTGAGTCACTGACTCACTCAGCTGCACTCGAGGCCCCCGGGACCGTCCCGGGGGCTTCGTGCTGTTCCGGGGCAGACGAGCGGTGAGTCCTGAACCGTGTAAGCGCCAGGAACGGTTGACCACCCACCGCTCCCGCGGCGAGCGGTGGATGGTCAACCGTCTGGCACTGGCGGGGGGTTGAGGACTCACCGCTCCCGGCGGAGGGCGACTAGCGTGAGGGACGTGCTGTACGACGAGGACGGGTCGCTGGGGGTCGTGGTCGAGTCCGGGCGCGGGTCGCTGCCCTTCGCGCTCTGCCACGGGGAGGCGCTGGTCGCCTGCGCGGCGTGGGCGCTCGGGGAGGCGGGGGTCACCCAGGTCGACCTGGGCACTCCGTGGGAGGCGCTGGTCGAGGCCGGGGAGCCGCTGGTGCTGCACGACCCGCTGTGCCCGATGACGCCCGCGGACTTCATCGCCGCGTGCGTGGAGCGGTGCGCGGCGACCCAGGCGGTCGTCGTCGGCGTACGCCCCGTGACCGACACGCTCAAGGCCGTCGACGCCGACGGGGTCGTCCAGGACACCGTGGACCGCGAGGCGATGCGCCAGGTGACCTCGCCGATCGTGCTGCCCGCGTCGGTGGTGGCAGGCCTGGAGGGCCTGGCGAGCACCGACTTCGCCGAGCTCGCCGCCGACCTGGCCGCGAGGTTCCCGGTCGTGACGCTCGAGGCGCCCGCCGAGGGCCGACGGGTCGGCGACGAGGACGACGTGCGCGTCCTGGAGGCGCTCACCGCGCGCTGAGCAGCTCCTCGGCCAGGGCGAGGTCCTCGGGCCAGGTGACCTTGAGGTTGGCCGGCGTGGACGGCACCGCGACGACCGGCAGGCCGGCGTACCGCTCGAAGGTGGCGGCGGTGTCGGTGCCCTCGAAGCCGTCGCGCGCGGCGGCGCGGTAGGCCTCCAGCAGGGGGCGGGCGCGGAAGGCCTGCGGGGTCTGGACCCCCACGAGCCACCTCGGTGCCGGCGTCAGGTCGGCGGTCACCAGCCCGTGGGTGGCCGCGGCCGGCAGTGCGCCGCCGTGGCGCCGGGCCGCGGCGACCACGGCGTCGAAGAGCGCGGGCGAGGCCAGGGGGCGCGCCCCGTCGTGGATCGCGACGACGTCGGTGCGGCCGGCCTCGACGTGCCCCGCGACGGCCTGGAGCGCCGCCCACTCCGACCCGTGGCGGGAGGTGCCGCCGGGCACCAGCGCCACCTCCGGGCCGTCGCTCGGGCCGTCCTGGGGCAGGTACGCCGACAGCGCGTCGGCGACCTCGGCGTGCTCGGTGGGCGCGGCCACCACGACCACCCGGTCGACCCCGGTCGTGGCCAGCGCGTGGGTGAGCGACCAGGCCAGCAGCGGCCTCCCGGCCAGTTCGATGAGGACCTTGTTGACCCCGGCGCCGACCCGGTTGCCCGCGCCGGCGCCGAGCACCACGACCGTCACGCCGGGACGCGGCGGAGCAGGCGCGGGGGAGGAGGGGGCGGAGGTCACCGGCGCAGGCTAGCGGGCCGGACCGGGATGAGTTTTCACGGCTGTTACATGGAGAAACCTCGGTGGTACCCGGCGCCTCCTACGTTCGGAGGCCGAAGGAGGTCCGATGCGCGAGAGCAGCGTGGTCGGCGTGAGGAGTCCGGGCGGCCGGGCATGACCCCCAGGCAGCGCGACCGGCAGCGGGAGAGCGGGGAGTGGCACGCCGTGTGCCGGCTCGAGCAGCTCGAGGTCGAGCGTGGCGCCACGGCCCTCGTGCACGGTCAGGCGGTGGCGATCTTCAAGATGTCCGACGAGACCGTCTACGCGCTGGGCAACCACGACCCGTTCGCCAAGGCGTCGGTGCTCGCCAAGGGCATCGTGGGCCGTCGTGGCGACGTGCCGTTCGTGGCCTCGCCGCTGCACCGGCACGGCTTCGACCTGCGCACCGGCCGCTGCCTGGAGGATCTCGCCGTCTCCGTCCCGGCCTACGAGGTCAAGGTCGAGGGCGGGGTCGTCCACATCGGGCGGCGCCGGGGCGACGCCGCCTGATCCGTGGCCCAGCCGGAGCCCCGCCGGAGCCCCGGTCCGCTCAGGGGCGGGCCCGCTCCACGGCGGCCACCAGCTCGGCCGAGACGGCCTCGTCGCGCTCCAGCGGCAGGTAGTGCCCGGCGCCGGGCAGCACGAACATCCGCGCCCCCTCGATGGCCGACGCCAGCCGCCGCGCGTGCGAGGGCGGGGTCAGCACGTCGGCACTGCCCACCATGACCGTGGTCGGGACGCCGTCGAACGCCTTGAGGCCGGCGGTGCGCTCGTGGCGCATCAGGTCGCTGTAGTAGCCCGACATCGTCGCCGGCGAGCAGCTGACCATCTGGTCGACGACCAGGCCGGCGTCGCGCAGTCGCAGCGGCGAGCCCATGAGGAACCGGTTGACGACCCACCGCTCGATGGAGGGGGTACGCCGGCGCTCGGCGCGGCTGAGCAGCCGGGCCCGGGTCGCGAGGACCCGCGGCAGTCGCGCCCGCAGGAACGGCCCCATCTCCGGCAGCCCCAGCGTCACGGTGTCCAGGCCCCCCGACGAGGTCGCCACGAACACCAGCCCCGCCACCCGGTCGACCAGGTCGGGCCGCTCCTCGGGCAGCGACATGATCGTCATGCCGCCGATCGAGTGGCCGGCCAGGACGATCGGTGCCTCGCCGGCGTACGCGTCGATGACGTGGCCGAGGTCGCGGCCCAGCCGCGAGACCGTGCAGTCGCGCTCCGGCGCGACCTCCGAGCGGCCGTGCCCGCGGGCGTCCCAGGTGACCAGGCGCAGGTCGGGCCCGTAGGTCGCGAGCAGGTGCCGCACCTGGTAGTGCCAGTCCTGCTCGTCGGCGGTCCAGCAGTGCGCGAGCAGCAGCGTGACGGGCGCGTCCTCACGGCCGTAGGTCGTGACGTGCAGGCGGGCGCCGTCGTCGGCGAGCAGGCTGTGGGTGGTCGCGGTCATCGGGCTCCTCTTGCGGGCTGTCCGGAGGGTGCGGGGGTGGTCGGGACGACGAGGGCCGTGGCGATCGCGGCGACGCCCTCGCCGCGGCCGGTCAGCCCGAGGCCGTCGGTGGTGGTCGCCGAGACGGTGACCGGGGCGTCGACCGCGGCCGACAGCGCCGCCTCGGCCTCCGCGCGACGCGGCCCGACCTTGGGGCGGTTGCCGATCACCTGCACGGCGACGTTGCCGATCGCGAACCCGGCCGCGCGGACGCGGCGAGCGGTCTCGGCGAGCAGCGCGGCGCCGGCGGCACCGGCCCACTCGGGCTCGCTGGTGCCGAAGTTCGAGCCCAGGTCGCCCAGGCCCGCCGCGGACAGCAGCGCGTCGCAGGCGGCGTGGGCGGCCACGTCGGCGTCGGAGTGGCCCTCCAGGCCGTGGGTCTCCTCGGGCCAGGCCAGTCCGGCCAGGTGGAGGGGGACGCCGGCGACGAGGCGGTGCACGTCGGTGCCGACCCCGACGCGGGGGAGTCCGGTGATGGGGTCGCTCACCCGGGGGAGGGTAGTCGTCACCGGACCGTCACACCTGCCGTCCCGATCGCTGGAGACCGCTGCGTCATGATGGCCACATGGCTCCCCGACCCACGCTCGAGCAGCGCGCCCTCGTGTGGCCGCTCGCCGGGCTCGTGGCGGGCGCCGCAGGCATGCTCACCAGCTACGCCGCCGCGATGGTGCTCACCGTCCGCGAGGCGCCCGTCGTGGCGATCGCCGAGCTCGTGGTGCGCTCGGCGCCGGGACCGATCGTCTCCTTCGCGCTGAAGTTCCTCGGCGCGTGGAACAAGACGCTGCTGCTCTCGGTGATGGCGGTGCTCACCGTCGTCCTGTTCTGGTACGTCGGTGCCTGGGCCCGTCGTCGGTGGTGGGTGCCGGTCCTCGTCTACTCACTGATGGCCACGCTCGCGGCCGTCGCGGTGCTGCTCTCGGCCGACTGGTCCGGGGTCGACCTGCTGCCCGTGGCGGTCGGCTACGTCACCTGGCTGGTCGTGCTCTCGCTGCTCACCGAGCCGCTGCGGCGGGCCGACGCGGTCGCCGGGGAGGGACCCGAGCCCGGGTCGACCGGCGCGGCGGCGTACTCACGGGGGAGGCGGCAGTTCCTCGTGCGCGCCGGCCTGCTCGGCGCGGCCGCGGTGGCGGCCGGCGTGGCCGGGCGCGTCGTCGGCAGCGGGCGCCGCCAGGTCGAGGAGGTCCGGCGACTGCTGCGGCTCGACGTCCGCGCGCCGCGGGTGCCCGCGGGCGCGCACCCCGACGTGCCGGGGCTGGCCCCCTGGCAGACGCCGACCGAGGAGTTCTACAAGATCCACACCGCGATCGTGGTGCCCGCGATCGAGCCTGCCGACTGGTCGCTGCGCATCCACGGGATGGTCGAGCGGGAGGTGGTGCTGGGCTACCAGGACCTCCTCGACCGCGGCCTGACTGACGCCTGGGTGACGCTGTGCTGCGTCAGCAACCCGATCGGCGGCCCGCTGGTCGGCAACGCCTGGTGGAGCGGCGTGCGGACCGCCGACCTGCTCGCCGAGGCCGGGGTGCTCGACGGGGCCGACGCGGTGCTGCAGACCTCGCAGGACGGCTGGAACTGCGCCACGCCGATCGAGGCCCTCACCGACGACCGTGACGCGATGCTCGCGCTGGCGATGAACGGCAGCCCGCTGCCCATCGAGCACGGGTTCCCCGTGCGCACCGTGGTGCCCGGTCTCTACGGCTACGTGTCGGCGACCAAGTGGGTCGTGGACATGGAGGTCACCCGGTTCGCCGACGTCGACGCCTACTGGACCCAGCGCGGCTGGGGCGAGCGCGGGCCGGTGAAGACCGCCTCGCGCATCGACGTCCCGCGGTCCGGCTCGACGGTCGCCGCCGGTCCCGTCCGGGTCGGCGGCGTCGCCTGGCACCAGCACACCGGGATCTCCGCGGTCGAGGTGTCCGTCGACGGCGGGCCGTGGCAGCCGATGGAGCTGGGCCGGGTGCCCAACACCGACACCTGGGTGCAGTGGGGCGGCACCGTCGACGTCGGTCCCGGTGACCACCTGATGCGGGTCCGGGCCACCGACGCCGACGGGGTCGTGCAGACACCGGTCGAGCGCGACGTGCTCCCCGACGGCGCCACCGGCCACGACGTGGTCGACTTCTCGGCCGAGGAGGCCTGAGCGTGGAGCAGGACTTCGCCGGACGCCGGGGCGCGGCGCTGGTCGTCGGCGGCAACGGCGGCATCGGCGCGCGGGTCGCGTCGATGCTCGCGGAGCGCGGCGCCACGGTCGCGGTCACCCACCGTCGTACGCCGGCCGGGGGCGTGTCCTCGCACCGGCTCGACCTCGGCTCGCCCGACGCGGCCGCGCAGGCCGAGCGGGTCGTCGCGACCGTCGTGGCCGAGCACGGGGGGCTGCACACGCTGGTCCACGCGGCCGGCCCGCACGTGCCGATGGTCCACCTCGGCCGGGTCTCCGCCGAGGAGATGGCCACCCAGCTGCACGACGACGCCGGCGGGTTCTTCACCGTGGTCCGGGCGGCCCTGCCGGCGCTGCGGGAGACCCACGGCGCGGTCGTGGCCGTCACGACCGCGGCCACCACCCGCTTCCCCAAGCGCGACGGGCTGTCCTCGGCCCCGAAGGCCGCGGTCGAGGCGATGGTGCGCGCGCTGGCGGTCGAGGAGGGGCGCTACGGCGTCCGCGTCAACGCGGTCGGCCCCGGCATGCTCACCGACGGCATGGCCGCCCGGCTCATCGGCTCCGGGGACCTGTCCGAGGAGGCGCTGGAGGTCACCCGCCGCAACATCCCCCTCGGCACGTTCGGCACCGCCGACGACATCGCCGAGGCCGTCTGCTTCCTCGCCTCCGACCGCGCCGGCTTCATCTCCGGGCAGAAGCTCGACGTCGACGGCGGCTACGGGGCCTGACCGGTCGCCGAACCGTCACTCACGCACGGCCGAACCGTCTGCGGGGTCAGAGGAATGTCGCAACACCCCCTGCCCCGAGGGGGATGTTGTGCCGACTCCACCGATGCCTGCTGACCAGCTCGACCTGATCCATTG